>DASXJM010000515.1:0-11890 GCA_036497405.1 Streptosporangiaceae bacterium
GACCTGGCCGACATCGACCGAATCTCCAGGCACTACGGCGGGAATCCGTATCCGACCCGGGACCGGGGCCGGGTCAGCGCCTGGATCGCCGTCGACCGCTGGTACGGCTGGGGCGCCCTCAAAGAAAACGACCAGGCCTGACCAGAGCAGCCGGGCCCCGGGGAGGATCAGGATTCCCGGCTCTTCCTGGCGTCGGCGTGGGCGGCTTCGGCGAGGCGCTTGATCGCGCCGAGGCGCTGGTCCCAGCGGGCGGCAAGATCGGCCATGGCCTGGGTGGCCTGGTCGAGACGGGCGGCATCGACCTGGTAGAGGACCTCCCGGCCCTGCTTACGCCGGCGGACCAGGCCGGTCTCCTCCAGGATGGCCAGGTGCTTGGACACCGCCTGGCGGGTGAAGGGCACCTGGCTGGCCAGCCAGCTGGCGCTGACGTCGCCGTGGCTGACCAGCAGGTCGAGAACCCGGCGGCGGGACGGATCGGCGATGGCTGACCACAGCTCGTCGTCGGCCTGCGCGGCCATGCCGGTCAGCCCTTCGCGACCACGACGGCCAGGCGGTCCAGGAAGTCACCCCAGCCCGCCTCGTGCTCCTCGGCGTAGCGCTGCTTCTCCGCCTCGGGCCAGTCGCGCAGCTCGTGGCCGCTTTCGGACACGCGCAGGCGGGTCCGCTCGGCGCCTTCGGGGGTCAGCGTGAACTCGACCAGCTGCGAGTTGCCCGCGACGGGTTCCTCGCCGCGGGGATGGTTCCAGCGGAACGAGAACCGGGCCGGCGGATCGACCGTCTCCACCACGACCGGGCCGCCCTGGTCCCCGAACCCCAGGTAGCCGTGGGCGCCGGGCTCCACGACCAGATCCACCTGCTCGGCGAACCACTGGCTCATCTGATCGGGCTCGGTGATGGTGCGCCACACCACCTCGGCCGGCGCTTCGATCAGGATGTCCCGCTCAATGATCAGACTGGCCATGGGTATCGGCTCCTCGCTTGTCCTCGCGTGCTTCGAATCTCAAACTGCAACCGAAGGTAGCACTTAGGAACCTCATGTGCAACCGTGAGTTGCATGTCTCCGGAAGATGTGCAACTATTGGTTGCACATACGAGGGAGGACAACATGCCGAACGTCCTGAACGCGGAACGGACCAGCGCCCCGCCCGCCACAACGCGGGCGCCGGGCCGGCGCTGGAGCGCCTTCACCCTGCTGGTGGTGGCCTACTTCATCACCGTGGTGGATTTCACGATCGTCAACGTGGCGCTGCCGACCATCGGCCGCAAGCTCCACTTCGCCGAGTCTGACCTGCAGTGGGTGGTCACCGCGTACGGGCTGACCTACGCCGGCTTCCTGCTCCTCGGGGGCCGCGCGGCCGACCTGCTCGGCCGGCGCCGCCTGCTCGTCGCCGGCCTGGTCATCTTCACCGGCGCCTCACTCGGGGCCGGGCTCGCCACCTCGGACGTCTTGCTGATCGTGATGCGCGGGGTCCAGGGACTCGGGTCGGCGCTGGTGCTGCCCGCCGCGCTGTCGACGGTGATGACCATGTTCCCGGAGGGGGCCGAACGCAACAAAGCGCTGGGGATCTGGGGTGGCGCCGGAGCGCTGGGCGGGACGGTCGGGCTGCTGGCCGGCGGCGTCCTCACCACCTACGTGGGCTGGCCCTACATCTTCCTGTTCAACGTCCCGATCGGCGTGATCGCGCTGGTGCTGATCCCGCGGCTGATCCCCGAGAGCCGGGTCGGCACGGCCAAGCGGCGGTACGACCCGTTCGGCGCCATCTCGATCACCGCGGCGCTGCTGGTCTTCGTGTACGCGATCTCGCAGGCGCCGCAGGCCGGCTGGGCCGCCCCGCCGACCGTGGTCATGCTGGGCGCCGGGGTCGCGCTGCTGGTGGCGTTCTTCGTCATCGAAACCAAGGTCGAGGCGCCGTTGCTGCCGCTGCGGCTGTTCCGGCTCAGCAGCGTGGCCGGATCGAACGCGGTCGGCTTCCTGCTCGGCACGAGCTTCCTGACCTTCGTTTTCGTGGGCACCCTCTACATGCAGCAGGTCCTCGGGTTCTCCGCGCTCGCGACCGGGGCGGCCTGGATGACGGCGTCGGTCACCTCACTGGCCTGCGCCAACCTCTCCCAGCGGCTCGTCACCCGCACGTCTCCCCAGGCGGTCATGGCCCTCGGCATGACCCTGATCGGGGCCGGGATCTTGTGGGCGGCTCAGGCTCCGGCGAACGGGAGCTTCTGGCGGGACCTGGCCGGGCCGTTCTTCGTGGCTGGCATCGGCACCGCCTTCACCTTCATCCCGGTCTCCATCGGCGCGCTCACCGGCGTCACCGAACGGGACGGCGGCGTCGCCTCGGGTCTGGTCAACACCGCGCAGAACCTCGGTAGCGTGATCGGCGTGGCCATCGCCTCGTCCATCGCCGCCTCACACTTCCACGCCCTGATCCACCACGGCCGCTCCCCCGCGGTCGCGCTGGCCGGCGGCTTCGGGTTGGCCATGTGGGTGTGCGGCCTGACCGGGCTGGCGGCCGTGCCGGTGGCGTTCGGGCTGATCCGGCGCCGTCGCCAGGACCGGGCCTCGACCGCCGCCAGCTGATCCGGGGCCCGGGACCGCGCGGCCCCGGTCGCGCGGTCCCGGGCGTCACCAGGCGGCGGCGAAGATGTGGCTGGACCACGGGATCGGGGTGTAGCGGCCGTTCTTGAGGACACCGGCCCCGCCGCCCTTCTCGGCCCCGCTGATCAGCAGGGTGTCGCCGGTAGGGCTGGTCCACTGGATGTGCTCGAAGTGGTTTCCGATGGGCGGCTGGTTGAGGACGGCGGTCCGCTGGCCGGTCGCCACCGAGAAACGCACGAGCTGCTGGTTGTAGTGCTGTCCAAGCGGCTCGTTCTCCAGGATGGCGAAGACCGTGCGGCCGTCCGGGGTGATGATCACCTGCTTCCAGACCGGGCTGGAAACGTCGGCCATGGGGACGGCGAGCTTGCTGTCGGTCAGCAGGTTGGTGCCGACTGCGTGCGTGTCGAGCAGCCGGACCCCGATCCCGGGCTCCGGGCTGAAGAAGAACAGGAACGCCACCGTTCGGCCGTCGGCGGCCCAGGAGGGCCCGGACCCAATGCCGTCGCCGCTGCAGTTGCCGCAGGCTGACCAGCCCCAGACGTGGGGATTTCCCTTGGGCAGCTGATACACGTACAGCTCGCTGCCCCTCGAGGTCCCGACGGTCGCGGCCAGTGAGGTGCCGTTGGCCGACAGGGCCATGTCCAGCGCCATGCTGCCGGCCGGTATCCAGGTGATGGGGAGAGCCTTCAACCGGACCGTCCCGGCCGCGGTGAGGCTGGCCGGATCGAAGTGCAGCAGGTAGTACCGGGACGGCGGCACGAGGCCCGTCTTCGGGTCACCGGCTTCCGCCGCGACCAGGACGAAGGTGTGGTCGTCGGCGGCCGCGGTGACCCCGGTGAAGGCGTGGTACGGCCGGGGCACGGCGATGGTGGCCAGGACCTTCCCGGTGACGGTGGCACGGACGGTCGCGGTCGTCGGCTTGGCGCTGTAGTTCGGTATCTTGCCGTCGGCTGAGGTGAGCGCGACGTAGTAGGCCGGGACATCCGGCACGTGGAGTGGTTGCGGCGGGAACGGGCCCGAGACCGGGCTGCGGTGTCCGGTGAAGGCCGACGCCAGCGCCAGTGAGCCGGCCACGACCGCGCCGATCAGCAACACCGCGGTCAATGAGACCGCCCAGCGGCGCCGGGACCAGCGGTCCGGGCTTACGGGCCCAAGCAGGCGGCGGGGCTTGGGCAAGGTCAGCGGGGGTGGCGGACCTGGCGGCATGGTCGCGGCGGTGGCGCGCAGGGCCGCGCGCAGTTCGTTCTCGAGCGGCGTCATGACGGCTCCTTCAGGGCGCGGCCGAGGGTTTCCAGGGCGCGAGCCGCGGCTGACCGGACGGTGCTGGGCTGGATGTTCATGGTCCGGGCGATCTCGTCGTCGGGCAGGTCGAGGTAGAAGCGGAGCACGAGGACCTCGCGCTGGCGGGCGGGCAGGCGGCGGACCGCGTGCATCACTTCCTGGCGTTCCTCACCGCTGAGCACTAATGCTTCGGCGGAGGCCGCGTGCGGCTGGAAGATCACCAGGGCCCGCCGGACCGCCTGGCGGCGCACGGTGGAACGGCAGCCGTTCAGGACCGCGGACCGCACGTAGGACAGGGCGCGGTCCGGGCCGGCCAGGTACTGCCAGCGCCGGTACAGGCCGCAGAAGGCCTCCTGCACGACGTCTTCGGCGGCGGGCCGGTCGCCCAGCATCACGTAGGCCAGCCGGATCAGGCCCGGCGCGTACCCCTGGTAGAGCGCCTCCACCGCCGCCTCGGCGTCCCGCGGACGCCGGAGCGCACCAGGGCTGTGGATCTCGTCCACCACGCCCCGGTCATTGAAGTCCATGTAACTAAGACGCGCCAGACCGCGTTCTGCTGCTCTGGTTCTGAAATTCTTCTGCGCGAATGAACCAGGCGCGGCGGGCTAGGCCGCGGTCAGCTGACGGTCTCCTGATGGGCGGTGTAGCCGTCGTCGTCGATGTAGGCGGCGTCGAGGTGGTCGGGGTGCAGGTCGAGCACGGCGAAGCCGAAGCGGTTCCAGCGCTGGCCGTGTTCCCGGACGGTGCGGGTGCTGCGCCAGGTCATGGCCGGCTTGCTGCCGGCCGGGGGCGCCTGGTCAGGGGCGATGGGCACGCCGCCGTTGCCCAGGCAGCGGGGGTAGCGGACGCCGGCCGACTCGCCGTAGGTGATGGCCCGGTGCTCGTGACCCCACCACCAGGCGGTGACGCGGTTCCCGTCCAGTACGGGGGCCAGCTTGCCCGCGAGGGCGGGCCCGAGGTCGCCCTGGTCGTAGTGGGAAACCAGCTGGTGGTGGCTGAACAGCACCAGCTTGCGCGGTGACCCGGCCGCGACGTCGGCGACGTACTTGCCCTGCGGGTCCTGCAGGACCGCGGTCTCGCCGCTCGAGGTGACGTCGGTGTCCCAGGCGGTGTCGAGCCCGATGAAGTCCCAGGACGGCGAGCGGAGCCGGAAGAAGCTGGTCGCCTTACCGTCCGGTGATCGCTGTTTACTGAAGCGCGCGTCACCCAGCAGCGTGCCGAAGTAACCGAACCCGCCGCTGTACATGTCGTGATTCCCATTGAGGGACCACGAGGTCACGCCCTGCCCGGCCTGCGCCACCGTGACCGGCCACGGCTTCAGGAACCGCTTCTTGTCCTCGCTCTCGAACCCGGAGTAGTAGACATCCCCGAGGTGGATCACGTGCACCTGACGGCCATCAGCCAGGGCGGTCTCGATGGCCTGGCGCATCCGGGCGGCGACCTCGATGGCGCGGGGCAGGCCGGTCCCCCAGTCGCCGACCACCACCAGGCGGGCGTCGTCGGCCAGATCGTCGTACTCGGCCGGGGCCGGGTTGAACGGCGCGTTCCCCTCGGCCAGACGTTCGAGGATGCCGCGGGCGATGTCGATGTACCACTCCGGGTCGTTCTGCGTGAACGAGCCGGGCGCCATGTGCAGCAGGAGCCGGACGACCCGTTCGATCTTCGACCACAGGCTGGCGGGCGGCCCGGCGTCGGCGGCGCCGCCCTCGTTCAGGGTCTGCTCGATCTGGCTCTGCATCATGCTGACCAGCGGCGCGCGGGACAGGTAGGGGCCGCCCGCGGCCTGGCCACCCGACGACGTCCGCGTGGTGGCCTCCCCCGACAGCAGCGACGCGACCTTGTCTCGCGGGGCCGCGTCACCCGGGACATGAGCGGCCGCCTGCTCGATCACGCCCTGCAGGCTGGGGTCGGCCAGCGCGGCCTGGACCTTGCCCGCCGCGACCTGAACCTGCTCCTGATTACTCGCGTCCGACCGCATCGTCCACGCGACCCTTTCCGGCTGGGATTAAGGCGACAGCCGATAATCCCGGACTTGGCCGGATCCGTCCAGCGGTGCGGTTCAGCCGGGCCGGCCGGGCCGGGTCATTCCGGGTCGGGCGGTAGCGGGGGCATCGCGGCGCTGGTGGCCGGGGCGAGCAGTTTGGTCACGTTGAGTTTGCTGCCGACCATCTGCTTGAGCATGAAGTCGTGATTGAGGTCGAGGATCGCCCTGGTCTCGGCCGCGATCACCGCGTTGCGGCTGAGGGTCAGCTCGTTGTCTTGCTGCTGCTCGCCCGACAGCGACCAGTTGGTGGAACCCTTGACCGTGTAGACACCATCGACGATGACGATCTTCAGGTGGGAGATCGCGTTGTGCACCGAACTGGTGCCGATGGCAATGCTGTTGCCGAAGGCGTCGTTGGCCCAGCTGGCCAGGATCTTCTTCTCGTGTACGCCACCGGCCTGGCTGCGGTCCAAGCTCATCTGCACGTAGATCTTCTCGTCGGCGAGCTTGCCCTGGATGATCTTGTTCAGCTCGTCGTCGTCGTAGCCGAACATGTTGACCACGATCGAGTGCTGGGCGGTGCTCAGCAGCGCGACCAGCAAGGCGTGGACGTTGTCCCGGGGCGAGAAGAATGTTCGCTGGTCATCGGGATAGCCGTCCAGGAAACGGCCCTCGGATTTGTACTGACCGAGCTGGTCCCAGTTGAATTGCGAATCAGGCATGTCAAGACCCTCCCCTTTTGCTCCATCGTGAACGTGGTTGCCGGTGGCGTCTACCGGAAACCGCCGTCGGGCCGGACGGTAGTCTCGGGGTGATCATTGCTGCCATCAACGGCGAGGAGCAGATCAGGATGAGCCTCTTCCAACGGGCCCGTGACATTGCCCAGGCCAAGGCGAACAAGGCGCTCGACGCCGCCGAAAAGCCCGACGAGATGCTCGATCTGTCGTACGAGCAGATGCTCGACCAGATCACCAAGGTCCGCCAGGGGCTGGTGTCGGTGGCCGCGTCGCGCAAGCAGCTGGAGCTGCAGGAGCAGCAGTTCCAGCACTCGATCGACCACCTCAACGACCAGGCCAAGGCGGCGCTGGGCCAGGGCCGGGAAGACCTGGCCCGGGAGGCGCTGTCCCGCAAGGCCGCGGCCCAGGCCCAGATCGACGCCATGGAGCCGCAGCGTCAGCAGCTGGCCGAGCAGGAACAGAAGCTCGAGCACACCCTGGACGCGCTGCAGAAGCGGGTCAACAACTTCCGGACCCAGAAGGAAGTGCTGAAGGCCCAGTACTCCGCGGCCCAGGCGCAGACCTCGGTGAACGAGACCGCGGCCGGGATTTCCAGCGAATTCGGTGACACCGGCGCCGACATCGCCCGCGCCCAGGACAAGATCGCCCAGATGCAGGCCCGGGCCGGGGCCGTGGACGAGCTGCTGTCGTCCGGGGTGCTGGAGGATGTCGGCGGGGACACCGACGACATTCAGGACGAGCTCGACCAGACCAGCACGGCGGCCGGGGTGGACAAGGAACTGGCCGCGCTCAAGGCCGAGATCGGCGCGGGCGACGCGCGGCCCGAGCTGACTGGCGGCACCGGAAGCTCCGGCAGCTGATCGCCGGGGCTCAGGCCCGGTCGGCGGCGAACGCGTCGAGCACCTGGTTCACGAAGAGCTCGACGGCGGTCATCAGTTCGGTGCCGTAGGCCAGCAGGTCGCGGTCGGTGGTGACCTGCTGCTCCTCGGCGGCCAGCACGGGATTGGCGGCACCGGCGTCGAAGGCCGCGCCCGACCGGGACCGGGACTCCCGGAGCGCGGTCCGGAAGTGCTGGAGTGAGGCCGCGACGCGGTCGCGCAGCTCACCCGGCGGGAGGGACGGCAGCAGCCCGGCCCGCCCGGATGAGCCGGGCTTGGATGGCCGGTCGGTGCGGTCGACCATCGACCGCGCCCAGCTGACCAGGTTGACGAAGCTGTAGGACGCCTCGCGCACCGGCCGGGCCGCGGCGTAGGGCCCGCCGATCGGCTGTCGCTGCGCGGCCGGAGCCGGAGCCGACCGGTCCTGCAGCAGGACCGTGGGCCGGGGCGGTTCCTGGGCGGCCAGCTGCTGTTCGTCATCCAGGGCCTTGCGCAGGTCCCGCAGCTCGCGCTCCACTCCCCCGGCGGCGTACAGCACCTCCGGCAGCAGACCGTCGTCAGCGCCGAGCTTTTCCTGCTCGACCCGGTTCATCCACAGCTCGTACAGGGTCACCACGGCCACGTTGGCTTTGGGCGGAGGTACCACGGGCGCCCAGGCCTGCGCCTTCTCATCGCTCCCGGCCGGCAGGCCACGCCGGGCCAGATGCAGCGTCACGGCCAGAAGGACCACAACGGCGATCCCGAGGACAATGAGGACGGCGGTCACGGACCCACGCTATGGCACCGCGGCGGGGCCGGAAGTGACGATGTCCGGATATGCCAGTGGGGCGGGTGGGACTGGCTCTACGCTGCGGGCCATGGCTCCTGGGCAGCACAGCGGGCAGCGTGGTGGGTGGCACGGCCGGTGGCGGGCACGGTGGGCGTGGCTCGGCCTGAGCGGGGCGGCCGCCGTCGTAGCCGTGATCCTGCTGGTGGCCGGGGTCGGCCAGGCCGGCGGCCGGGCCTGCGCGGCCACGATCACGGGCGGGGCTCAGGAGGCGGTTGGGACTCGCGGGGTGATTGGGGCTCAGGAGGCGGCGGCTGCGGCGGCGGGGACGGTCACCGGGACCGCCACCCACTACGTGCTCAGCGGGATCGGGAACTGCTCGTATCCGTCGCCCCCGGCCAACGGGCTGTTCGTGGCGCTGTCGCCGTCGGAATACGACGGGGCCGCCACCTGCGGCGAGTACGTGGAGGTCAGCGGGCCGGACGGGTCGGTCACGGCCGAGGTGATCGACCAGTGCCCGCCTTGCGCCGCCGGGCACGTCGACCTCAGCGAAACGGCGTTCGCGCGGATCGCGCCGCTGTCGGCCGGGCTGGTCCCGGTCAGCTACCGGCCGCTCACCGACCCGGCGCTACCGGGGCCGGTCTCGATCCGGGTCAAGGAAGGATCGTCCGCGTACTGGCTGGCCCTGCTGGCCGGGAACACCGGCAATCCGCTGGCTTCAGTTCAGGTCGAAGACGCGGCCGGCGCCTGGCACGCGCTGACCCGGGCCAGCTACAACTACTGGATCGCCGCGTCCGGGGCGGGATCGGGCCCGTTCACGGTCCGGCTGACCGACACGGCCGGCCACCAGGTCACGGCGCACGGCATCGCGCTGGAGCCGGGCACCGTCCAGGACACGGGCCTCCTGATGTACGGCGCCGGGAGCGTGGCGGCGAGCCCGGCCGGGCCGGCGACGGCGGCCAGTTCCCCGAAGGCCCGGGCCACGACCCGGCCGTCGCGGGCCGCGGTGCGGATCACGGCCAGCCCGGTGGGGTCCGGCCCAGCCGCGGCGCCGGATCTCGATCAGATCCTGGTCACGCCACCCAGGCCGGCCCGCACGGCCGGGTGCTAGCCGCGGTCAGGAGTGGCCGCGGACGATGACGTGGTAGATGGCGGCCCGGTAGGTGCCGGCGCCGTCCGAGGGTAGCTGGGTGAACCAGATCAGCAGGTACTTGGCCCGGGCCGGGGTCTTCAGGTTCACGGTGACCCGGCCGCTGACCCCGTTGGCGCTGGCCACCTCGTACAGGGCACCCGGGCTGGCCGAGTTGCCCGCCTTGAGCTGGATGTCGGCGCCGGAGAAGCCACCCAGGTCAAGCTGGGCATCGTTGATCGTGACCCGGCGGCCCAGGTCCAGCAGCAGGCCGGTGCCGGGCTTGAGGTTGCCGAACGCGGCCGTGGTGTACCAGTCGCTGCGCCAGCCGGTGGAGTAGAGGCTGTCGATGGCCAGGTTCGCGTTCTGCGGGGTGTCGCCACTGCCCTGGCCGCCGGGGCCGAACGCCGACGCCCCGGCGATGGACAGCGCCTGCGACGCCGGGGCCGGGGGCGGGGTGCTGTGGGTCGGCGTGGGCGAGGGGCTCGGCGTGGCGGGAACCGCGCTCGGGGTGGTCGGGGCCGCGGACGGCTGGGGCGAGCCCTGCCCGTTGGCGGCCGCGCCCGAAGCCTGGGCCGACGATTTGTGGCCGGGGGCCCCGGCCACGGCCTGGCTGTGCTTCGGGTGACCGACGCCGGACGCCACGTGGTAGATGGCCCAGGCCACCAGGGCCAGGATCACCACGCCCAGCGCGGCCGACCCGGCCAGCGCTCCCCGGCGATGCGGCTTGGGGGGCCGGCCGGGCGGCGGGGGCGGCTTCAGGGCCACCACATCGTCGATGTCTTCGGCGCTGCGGTAGGTCCGGTCGTACTGGGCGATCAGCGGGTCCGGGTCGGTGTCGACGGCCTGGGCAATGGCCCGGATGTGACCGCGAGCGTAGGCGTCACCCCCACAGGCCGAGAAGTCGTCCTGCTCGATGCCCCAGATGATCGCCTCGCGGATCCGGGTCCGGTGGCTGACTTCATCGACGGTGAGGTGAGCCTGCCAGCGCGCATCAGCCAGCGCCGCGCCAATACTCACTTCTTCTGCTCTGACATCCCCAGAGTCGCCCACGGCACTGGCATATCACGCGTATGCCCCACACCGGGTGATTGTCGCGGTTGCCACGAGCCACGATAATCACGGGATGGGCGATCGCAACGTGCTCGGCGACGAGCTGGAACCGTGCGGCAGCGACCCGGTCACCGGGTTCTACCGTGACGGCTGCTGCACCACCGGGCCAGAAGACCTGGGGAGTCACACCATTTGCGCGGTGGTCACGGCCGAGTTCCTGACCCACCAGCGCGGCATCGGGAACGATCTGAGCACTCCGATGCCCCAGTTCCAGTTCCCGGGTCTGACGCCGGGTGACCGCTGGTGCGTGACCGCAGCCAACTGGCTGCGGGCCTACCGCGACGGCGCGGCGGCGCACGTGGTGCTGGCTTCCACCCACGAGCGGGCCCTGCAGATCGTGCCGCTCGAAGCACTGCAGCAGCACGCGGTCGACGTGCCGGACAGCCTGGACGGGCTGGAGTCCTAGAGGGCGCGGCCGAGGGCTTCGGTCAGGGCGACCGGGGTGACGTCGAGGCGGGCGAAACGCCAGCCGTCCGGGGTGCGGCGCGCGCCGTAGTGGTGAACAGCGGCGGCGATGGCTTCGGTCTTGTCATCGACGATGTAGATAGCGAGGTCGCTGGCCTGGACCGAGGCAACGTCGCCGTCAAGCTCGATGACCAGGTTCGACTTGCTGTGCATGGTCCGCGGGTACTGGTCGTGCGCCGAGCGCGCGGCGGCGATGAGCGCCTCGGGGCCGCGCGCCTCGCCGCGCCGGGACGTGACCACGATGTCTTCGGTGAACAGGCGGCCGGTCTGGTCGTAGCGGGCCTCGTCGATCCACAGGCTGTGACGGGCGACCAGGTCAGCCAGTTCGGCGCGGTCGGCCAGGTCGCGGATCAGCGTTTCGGTGCTGGGCACGGGTGCTCCTAGATTGTTAGAGAAGCTAACGTTTATCTCACTAACGAACTTAGGTCGTTAGTGCCTCTAACGCAAATGGGTTTACACTGCCCGCGTGGAGACCGGCTACGACCTGCGGTTCGACCACGGCGACGAGACCCCGGAACGGCTCAAGCGGCAGCTCTCGCGCCTGGTCGGGATGACGGCCGCCCAGACGCGGCAGGTCGCGGGGGCGGCGCTGGCCGGGGCCGGCGCGGGCAAGGACGATTTCGTGGTCCTGACCGCCCTGGCCGAACTCGGCCCGGCCAGCCAGTCAGTCCTGGCCGCCCGCACCCGGATCTACACCAGCGACCTGGTCTCGCTGCTCAACGGCCTGGCCGGCCGGGGCTGGATCCGCCGCGCCCCCGACCCGGCCGACCGGCGCCGCAACGTCATCACCATCACCGGGGACGGCGAGCGCCGCCTGGCCGAGCTGGACGACGTCCTGGCCGGGGTCAACGACCAGATCATGGCCCCGCTCGGCCGCGACGAACGCCAGCAGCTGTTCGCCCTGCTCGGCCGGGTCAACGCCCATCTGGCCGACGTTCAGCTCG
>DASXJM010000516.1:0-4887 GCA_036497405.1 Streptosporangiaceae bacterium
AACGGAAGCTCCGGCGGATTCAGCCTGCCCAGTATCGCAAACGCGCGAGTAAGCTCGTGGGTAGTACATGCCCCTCCAGGGCGTGTTAAGCCGCGGAAAGGGGGCGGCTGATGCGGTGGGCCAAGGTCGTCATGATCGCGCTTGGCGCTCTGATCGCCTTTATCGTCATCGAGTCGGTGTTTCACCTGCTCCAGTGGGCCTTCATCGCGCTGGTTATCGGGGCCATCATCGCCGTTGCCGTCAAGGCGCATAGTCAGTACAAGCTGATGCAGGAACGCCGGGCCCAGGTCAAGCAGGACAAGGCGGCCCGCAAGCGCCAGGTCCGCGACGAGAAGCCGCGCGAGGTCGCGAAGCGGCGCGAGGTCGCGCCGGCCGAAGCCTGGACCGCCGAGCCGATCGCGCCGCCCGCGTCGGCCCCGGCCCCGGTGCGTTCCTCGGGGGACGTGGATGCCGAACTGGAACGGCTCAAGCGGGAGATGCGTTCCTGATTTTTCACCGAAGGTCGCTGATCAGAGTCGCCACGTCGCCTGGGACACCATCTGAACCGCGGCCTCGGCGCCGTCCATCCGGATCCGCGCCGCCCCGCGCCGCCCGGCTGTGAACAACGTGAGCTCGGCCGGGGTTCCGATCACCGTCACCACCGGGGTGCCCCGGTGGATCGGCATCCGGTAGGACGGCGCGGAACCGTCGCCGGTTCCGTCCCCGGCCGGCTCGTCCTCACGGGCGTACTCCAGGCCGACCCGGACCTTGCGCAGCAGGAACCGGGCCAGCTTGAGCCGGCCCCACAGCTCGTCGGACAGGCCGGGCAGGAGTTCCCGCGGCGTCCAGTTCGGCTGGCCGCGCCGCACGTCCTCGTGGTGCACGAAGAACTCCACGGTGTTGACCCGCTCGTCCATCCCCGGGATCCCGTACGGCGACAGCCGGGGCGGCCCGCTCCGGATCGCGTCGATCAGGTCGGGGTACGGCGTGCGTTCGGCCAGTTTCTGCTGGACCCGCTGGGTGTGCCGGGCCAGCGGCCCGCCCGGGATACCGGCGGCCGCGTCCATCCGCCGTTCGCGCAGCACCAGGTGGGCGGCGAGATCCCGGGCCGTCCAGCCCGCGCACAGCGTCGGCGCGTCCGGGTCCACCGTGGTCAGCGTGCTGCACAGAGCCAGCCGTTCATCGTGCGCGTATCCCATCCGGGCATCGTAGGCGGTGGCCCGGACCCGGCGATAGGACGCCCCTATTAGGCTGGCTGGCATGAGCGATGCCGCCCGCCCGTCCCAGCTGGATCCCGAAATCGCCCGCCGCCTCAAGCGCGACGACGCCGGACTGATTCCGGCCGTGGCCCAGCAGCATGACACCGGCGAAGTGCTGATGGTCGGCTGGATGGACGACGAGGCGCTGCATCGCACCCTGACCACGGGCCGCTGCACCTACTGGTCGCGCAGCCGCCAGGAGTACTGGGTCAAGGGCGACACGTCCGGCCACCAGCAGTGGGTCAAGTCCGTGGCCCTGGACTGCGACGGCGACACCATCCTGGTCCAGGTCGACCAGATCGGGGCCGCCTGCCACACCGGCGACCGCACCTGCTTCGACGCCGACCGCCTCGACCCCACCGTCGGCCACCGCCCGGAAACCGTGGCCGCCGCCACGTCCGAGGAAGCCTGACCCCGTGCCGCCAGCCGCGGGCGGCACCACCCCCGCCGACCAGCCCACCCCGGACCCCCAGGCCCCGGCCGCCTCGCCTGACCCGGTAGCCCCACCAAACCGCACCGCATCAGCAGGCTCGCGGGTCCGGCGCCAGTTCGTGGTCACGCTGCTGCTGGGCGCGGCCGGGGCCGGGCTGGCCCTGCTGGCCGTGCGGCAAGGCTGGGCCCGCGCCGTCTACGACGCGCCCAAGCCGCTGCCGTCCCGGTCGATCACGGTCAGCGGCCAGGACCTGGTGCCCGCCGCCGGGGCGCTGGCCCTGGCCGGGCTGGCCTGTCTGGCTGCGGTCATCGCCACCCGCGGCGTGCTGCGCCGGGCGGCCGGTGTGGTGCTGGCCCTGTGCGGCGTGGGCGCCGCCGTGGCCGCCAGTGCGTCGCTGAGCGCGGCCCGCATCGTGTCCGCCGCCTCGTCCAAGGCCAGCTCGTCCAGCTCGGTGGCCTCGGGCGGAGTCGGCTCGACCACCGGTGGCACTTCCTCCACCGGCGGCGCCGTGGTCACCGGTGACTCCACCGTGCACACCGTGCTGCTCGGCGTGCCCTGGCGGGTCGCGGTGTTCGCCGGCGCCGCCGCCCTCATCGTGGCCGGCCTGCTCACCCTGTGGCGCGGCGCCCGCTGGCCGGTCATGTCCGGGCGCTACGAACGCCAGGGCGGCACCGCTCGGCCCCCGCGCCCGGCCCGGCCGGTAACCGCGCCCCGCGGCAGCAGCCCCGCCGGCCTGGACCAGGCCGCCCTGTGGGACTCGATCAGCCGCGGCGAAGACCCCACCGTGGCCCCCCGGACCCTCGGGACGCCTGGTGGCCGTACCCCCAGCTGACTCCTCCGACCCCATGAGCCGCTCGCTCGCCGTCCTCGTGGCCGAGCACGATCCCGAAGTCGCGGAGATGGCCCGCCGCTATCTGACCCGCGCTGGCCTCCAGGTCACCGTGACCACCGAGGCCGACCAGACCACCGCCGCGCTGACCGCCCGCGATGCCGGCCCCGGCCGCGCCACCCGGGTCACCGTGCTCGACCTGACCATGCCCGGCCTGGACCCCCGCCGCCTCCGCCGCCTGCTCACCCCGCCCCGCCGCCACTCGGCCCCGGCCGAGCCTCAGCATTCACCTCAGCCCCAGAATCTTCAGCCCCGGAAATCACACCAGCCGCGCCAGCCCGCCCTGTTCCTGCTGTCCGCGGCCATGCGCCCCCGCGATCTCCGGGTCGCCGCCGAATCCTGTCTGTGGCGTCCGTTCAGCCCGCGCCTGCTGGTCTCCCGGGTCCTCGCCATCGCCCCCCGCCCGGCCCCGGCCGGCCAGATCAGCCCCGAGATCCCGGCCCCCGCTCGTGGTCTCACCCTCACCCCGGCCGAATTGGCCCTGCTGACCGCCCTGGCCGAGCACCCCGGCCGGGTCCTGACCCGCGACCGCCTGCAGGATGTGCTGACCCGTCTGCCCCGGTCCGACGGCGCCCGTCCGGCCGTGGGGCGGGCCGTCGACGTCCACGTCAGCCAGCTCCGGGCCAAGCTGCCCGACCCCGCACTGATCCGGACCGTCCGTGGTGTCGGTTACGTCTTCGATGACCCGGACCCGGACGCCGTTCAGAGCAGCGGCGGGTAACATTCGCTGAACACCACGGCGAACTGGACCTGAACGGGTTAACCGGAAACCGTGGGGTGCCTGCCGGGGCCTTCGGGTTGCCCCGCTAGCATCGAGGAAATCATCGTCGACCCTGAGGGGACTGCGGACCGCGTGACAGTGCTCGACGAGATCCTGGACGGCGTACGCGCTGATCTCGCCGAACGGCAGCAGCTTGTCTCGCTTGACCAGCTCAAGGAGATGGCGGGCCGCGCTCCGTCGCCGCGTGACGCGGCCGCCGCGCTCAAGTCGGACGGCGTCAGCGTCATCGCCGAAGTAAAGCGGGCCAGCCCGTCCCGGGGGTCGATGGCGGAGATCGCCGACCCCTCCGCGCTGGCCGCCGCCTACGAGTCCGGCGGCGCCCGGGTGATCAGCGTGCTCACCGAGCAGCGCCGGTTCAACGGGACCCTGGACGACCTGGACGCCGTACGCCAGGCGGTCCGGGTGCCGGTGCTCCGCAAGGACTTCGTGGTCACCTCCTACCAGTTGTGGGAGGCCCGCGCGCACGGGGCCGATCTGGTGCTGCTGATCGTGGCCGCGCTGGAGCAGAGCGCCCTGATCTCGCTGGTCGAGCGGGCCGAGTCGATCGGCCTGGTGCCCTTGGTGGAGATCCACGCCGAAGACGAACTGGACCGCGCGGTCGACGCGGGCGCCCGGGTCATCGGGGTCAACGCCCGCGATCTGACCACCCTGCAACTGGACCGGCGCACGGTCACGGCCATGCTGCCGCGCATCCCCGACGGCATCGTCAAGATCGCCGAGTCCGGGGTCCGCGGCCCGCATGACCTGCTGGCCTACGCCGCCGCCGGCGCCGACGCGGTGCTGGTGGGGGAGAGCCTGGTCACCGGCAAGGACCCCCGCGCCGCCGTCGCCGACCTGGTGACCGCCGCCTCTCATCCCGCGCTGCGGACGGACCGCCCATGACCACCACCAGCCCGCCTCATTCCCAGCCGGTCCCCGACGCCACCGGTCATTTCGGCCACTACGGCGGCAGCTTCGCGCCCGAGGCGCTGACCGCGGCCCTGGACGAGCTGACCGAGCAGTATCTGGCTGCCCAGGCCGACCCGGCATTCCAGCAGGAACTAGCCCGACTGCTGCGGGACTACGCGGCCCGGCCGACCCTCATCACCGAGGTTCCCCGCTTCGCCGCCGAGGCGGGTGGCGGCCGGATCTTCCTCAAGCGCGAGGATCTGGCCCACACCGGCTCGCACAAGATCAACAACGTGCTGGGCCAGGCCCTGCTCACCCGGCGGATGGGCAAGACCCGGGTCATCGCCGAGACCGGAGCCGGTCAGCACGGCGTGGCCACCGCCACCGCCTGCGCCCTGTTCGGCCTGGACTGCGTGGTCTACATGGGCGAAGAGGACACCCGGCGCCAAGCGCTGAACGTGTCCCGGATGCGCATGCTGGGCGCCGAGGTCATCCCGGTCCGGTCCGGCAGCCAGACCCTGAAGGACGCCATGAACGAGGCGTTCCGTGACTGGGTGGCCAGCGTGGAGACCACGCACTACTGCATCGGCTCGGTTGGCGGCCCGCACCCGTTCCCGATGATGGTCCGCGACTTCCAGCGCATCATCGGCGTGGAGGC
>DASXJM010000517.1:0-1912 GCA_036497405.1 Streptosporangiaceae bacterium
TCGACCTCGTCCCCGGCGGCCCGGGCCCGGGCCGTGAACGACCGGCTCATGGCCGCGGGCACCACGTCGTCGAGGCGGCCGTGGATCACCCGCAGCGGGACTCCGATCGGCAGCAGCCCGGCCGGATCGGCCTGCGCGTACCGGTCCGGATGCTCCGCGGGCGACCCGCCCATGAGAGCCCCGGCAGCCCCGTTCCCCAGCCGTTGCCCGAAGGCCGCGGCCAGCTCGCTGACCGCGGCCAGCGCCACCACCGCCCGAATCGGCGCCCCCCGGGACCCCGGCGACCCCGGCGGCGGCGCGCGCCACGGCCCGTCGGCGGGCAGCCGATGCCGGGCCGCAGCCCATAGTGCCAAGTGGCCACCAGCCGAATGCCCGCCCAGCACCAGCCCGGACGAAGGCGGCGGGCCGCCCAGGTCATTCAGCGCCCCCGGCAGCCCATCCACCGCGGCCGCCACGTCGTCAAAGGTCCCCGGCCAGCCCCCGGCGGCGGCGCCCCCTCCCGTCCGGCGGTACTCCGGCGCGCAGACCAGGAAGCCCGCCTCGGCCAGGGCCACCGCCAGCGGCCCCACGTGCGTCCGGTCGTAGGTGGCCCGCCAGAAACCGCCGTGCAGGAACATCACCACCGGTGCCGTGGCCAGGGCCCCCAAGCGCGGCCGCCACACACTGGCCACCTGCTCAGGGCCTGGTCCGTACCGCACCGTGTCGTCCGGCGGCGCGGCCGGCCGGTTCAGCACGTCCCGCATGCGTCCATGATCTCAGGCCCCCGCCCAGCCCCAGCCGCCCAGCCAAACGACACACCGCGGCCGCGGGCGGGCCCCGCCACCGGCCTCGCCCCCTCCGCGGGCCGGCCGCCGGGCCCGCCCTACTCGGCCGCTGCCTTCAGCTGGGCCTTGACCTCAGCCTTCAGGACCTTCCCGACCTTGGAACGCGGCAGGTCGGGCCACACCTCCACCTGCTTGGGTGCCTTGACGCTACCCAAACGCTCCTTGACGAAGGCCCGCACCTCAGCCTCCGACACCGACGCCCCGGCCCGGAGCTGCAGCACGGCCGTGACCCGCTCGCCCCACTTGTCGTCCGGCAGCCCGATGACCGCGCAGTCCTGCACGGCCGGGTGGGCCAGCAGCGCCTGCTCCACCTCGGCCGAGTAGACGTTGAAGCCGCCGGTGATGATCATGTCCTTGGCCCGGTCGACGATGAACAGCAGGTTGTCTTCGTCCAGGTAGCCGACATCGCCGGTGTGATGCCAGCCGTGCTGGGAGGCCTCGGCGGTCGCGTCCGGGTTCTTGTAGTAGCCGGCCATGACCAGCGAGCCGCGGACCACGATCTCGCCGCGCTGGCCCGGGCCGAGCAGGTGGCCCTCGTCGTCCATGATCGCGACCGTGGTCAGCGGGGTCGGCCGCCCGGCCGACGACAGCCGCTCGGTGGCCAGCGAGCCGTCGTCGCGGAAGTGCTCGGCCGGGGCCAGCGTCGAGATCATCATCGGGGCCTCGGTCTGGCCGAACAGCTGGCCCATGACCGGCCCGATCCGGTTGATGGCCTCCTCCAGGCGGCTGGCCGACATCGGGGCCGCGCCGTACCACAGGCACTGCAGGCTGGTCTTGTCGGTCTGGTCCAGGTCGGCGTGGCCGAGCAGCATGTAGATCAGCGTCGGCGGCAGGAACGTGTGCGTGATGCGGTGCCGTTCGACCAGGGCCAGGAATTCGCCCAGGTCCGGCTGGGACATGATCACGATCTCGCCGCCCAGCGACATGACCGGGAAGCACAGCACCCCCGCCGCGTGCGTCAGCGGGGCCAGGGCCAGGTAGCGCGGCCGGGGCCGGAACGGGTAGCTCATCAGCGTCAGCGCCGACATCGTCTCGATGTTGCCGCCGGTGAGCATGACCCCCTTGGGCCGCCCCGTGGTCCCCCCGGT
>DASXJM010000518.1:0-2580 GCA_036497405.1 Streptosporangiaceae bacterium
CGCTGCCGGCGGGCCACGGCCAGCGCGTTCGACGGCCGGTCGGCGCGCAGGGTGACCACGCACAGCAGCGACTCACCGTCGAGGTGCTCGCCGAGGTACTCCATCAGGGCCACGGTGTCCGGGTCGGCCCAGTGCAGGTCCTCCAGCAGGAGCACCAGACCCTCGGGGGCCAGCCGCCGGAGCAGCTGGATCAGCGCCTCGGCCCGGATCGCGGGCGAGATCTCCGCGCTGGCCGGGGCCGGGCCGGCCATCCCCGGCAGCAGCGCGCTCAGCGCGGGCCGCCACGGTTCCATGGTCGCGTCGGCCGGGATGGCCTGGTCCCGCAGCAGCTGCATGAGCGCGTCGGTCAGCGGCCGGTAGGGCGCGGTCCCGGACTGGGGCACGGCCCGCCCGGTCACGGCCCGGACCCCGCGGGCCCGGGCCCGGCCGATCGCCTCCAGGGCCAGCCGCGACTTGCCGATACCCGGCTCCCCGGTGATCACCACGCAGCCGCCATGCCCGGCCGCCGCGGCCCTCATCGCCGCTTCGACCGCCGCCAGTTCGGTGTCCCGGCCGATCATGACCGGGCACAAAACCTGGGCCGCCATTGGCTTATCCTGTCAGCCCGGTCAGCAATTGGATCATGGGACCGCCACCAGCAGCATCCGGCCCGCCAGCTCGGTCGCCTTGGTCAGGCTGTCCAGGAACAGCTCGTGGGCCAGCTCCTCGTCACGGACCACCCACAGCAGCTGGGCGTTGGTCCAGGCCAGGTCGCGGGCGCTGTTGATGCCCCAGTTGACCACGAAGTTCGCCACCGCCCGCAGCCGCCGGTCCAGGGTCCGCTCACACTGGTCTTCGAACGACCGCCGGATCGCCTCCTCGGCCGCGTCGAGCAGCACGTCGACCTTCTGGTAGTCGGCGTGGTGCGGGTCGATGTCCGGGGCGGTGTCCAGGTCGGTACAGGTCTGCACCATGGCCAGCGGCAGGTCGTGATTGATGTGGGCGTTCATCCCGGCCAGCGCGAACTGGATCTCCTCGATGCCGGGATCGGCCCGCCGCTCGAACAGCGGCCGCCAGGCCGCCGGCACCGCCTTGACGTCGTCGCCCCGGTTGACCGCGTCGAAGTAGAGGTTGGCGAAGTTGACGTCCAGCTCGGTCATGAACGCCCGGTCCGTGTAGAACCCGTTGTCCAGCTCGGCGTTCACCTGACTGGTCACGTCCAGGTACATCCGGTTGAAGCAGGCCACCCCATCGCTGGGCGGCAGCTCAGCCGCAATCGACTGCATGCGCGCAATTGCCTCGTCCACCGTGGTTACCGGGGCAGACGGAATTGGCGGGACCTCCGACATGCCAGTCACTATACGAACGAGCCCGGGACCAAGGAGTCTCAAGTGATACATCCCGGCCGCTTCGTTACTCGCTTTCCAATTTCTATGGAAGGTCTGAATCTGAGCCCCACCCAGGAGACGGGCTCACCCAGTACGCAGGCTCCGCCGGGGCCCGCTTCCGCCCTGCGCCCGGGCCCTGGTGTCCGGGTCTGCCACCGCCCGGGCCCCTAGTGTCCGGGTCTGCCACCGCCTTGGCCCTCAGCACCTGGGTCCGCCAGGCCATCACCGCCCGCAGACCGCGGGTTCTTATGTACGCATTGATCCCTTTGCCGACACTCTGATGTACGCGGAGGGACCATTGCGCACATTGCCGCAGAGCCAGGGTGGGGCCGGGTCCCACTGAGCCCCCAAGTGACGGTGGCCGCATGGTGCCCGGGCGTCTCACTGGTTCCCGGCCGGTATGTGCGTAATGGTTCATCATCCACACTGGAGCGTGGTGGGTGGCTCATTGCGCACATGGCGGTGGGCGGCGAAGAACGGGGCAGGGTCTGCCATGGCCGGTGCTGGCCGGTCACGGGATGGGAGGGTGCCGGGCCGAAAGTCAGGCGAGGCCCGCCTCCCGGGCCGCCCGTGAGTAGATCGGCGCCGCGCCCGCTTCCATCCACAGCCGCCGGGCCAGGTCACCGACGGGCACCACGGCGCGAAACGGGATCTCGAACTCGGGCGCCCAGGGTCCCAGGCTGACCTCAGCCCGCCAGATCGACCGGACCAGGACCCGCCCCTGCTCCGCTCCGCTCAGGCACCGCGACCGGACGAACCCCAGTAGCCGCGCCTCACCCACCGTGGCGCAGGCCTCTTCGAGCATCTCCCGCCGCAGCGTGTCCTCCCACGACTCACCGGGCTCCGGGCGCCCTCCCGGCCATCCCCACCGCACCCCGTCCGTGCTGATCAGCACGATCTCGTCCCCGCCCGTGACGCAGAACGCGTTCGCCCCGTGGGCCAACCCCGGTGGCACCTCACCCGGCGGCCACCAGGCCATCCGCCAGTCACCCCCGTTGGCCGGCACCGTCGTCTCCTCGAAGTCCACCGCCATCGGCCCCAGCTCCGTGCTGCCCATGACCACCATCCTCACAGCAGGAACCAGGTGATCCAACCGCGTTCCCCCCGCCTGGTCCCGCACGCGGTCGACAACTCCTGGAGCAGATACAGCCCGTGCGGGCTCTCGCTGCCCTTGAACACTCCGTCCCAGGCACTCCCGCCGTCCTCGACTTCC
>DASXJM010000519.1:0-6101 GCA_036497405.1 Streptosporangiaceae bacterium
GATCTCCTCGCGCTTGCGCTCCGAGACCGAGCGCGCGTCCGCGTCGAACGGCCCAGCCTGCACGCTCACCATGCCCGGGAGTATACGTTCCCGGAAACTACACCGTGCAGTTTACAAATATGCACTGCACGGTGTAGTTTAGCGGCATGGCTACTTCACCTGGATCCTTGGCGGCGGCCGGCCAGGCGCCCGCGAAGGCGCCCGACAAGCTGGACCCGGCCCTGATCAAGCTGACCGCGATCCTGATGGTGGGGGCGATCGCGGCCCTGCTCGACACCACGATCGTCAACGTCGGCCTCGACGCCATCGCCCACGATCTGCACACCACGGTGTCCACCGTGCAGTGGGTGATGACCGGCTACCTGCTGTCCTTCGGCATGATCATCCCGCTCAACGGGTGGGCCATCGGCCGGTTCGGGGCCCGGACGACCTGGCTGGCCTCGCTGGCCCTGTTCCTGGCCGGTTCGGTGGCCTGCGGCCTGGCCTGGAACATCGGCAGCCTGGTGGCGTTCCGCGTCATCCAGGGCGTCGGCGGGGGCATGCTGATGCCGGTCCTGACCACGCTGCTCATCCGGGCCGCGGGTGGCCGCTCGCTGGGGCGGCTGATGGCCACGGTCAGCCTCCCGGCCGTGGTGGTGCCGGTGGCCGGCCCGATCGTGGGCGGCCTGATCGTCAGCAACCTGAGCTGGCGCTGGCTGTTCTACGTCAACGTGCCGATCTGCCTGGCCGGTCTCTTCCTGGCCTGGCGCGGGCTGCCGGCCAGCACCGCCACCAAGGCCGCGGCCAGGCCCCGGCTCGACCTGATCGGGCTGGGCCTGCTCTCCCCCGGCCTGGCCGCCGTGCTCTACGGGCTGGCCCAGGTCAGCATCCACCACGGCTTCGGCCACCTGGCCGTGATCATCCCGCTGGCCGCGGGCCTGCTGGCCCTGGCCGCGTTCATCGTCCGCGCCCGGTGGGAAAGGGGCGGCACCCAGCCCGTCATCGACCTGCGCCTGTTCCGGGTGCGGTCGTTCACCGGCGCGGCCAGCCTGATGTTCGTGGCCGGGCTGGCCATGTACGGGGCGCTGCTGCTGATCCCGCTGTACTACCAGCAGGTGCGCGGGGCCAGCGCGCTGACTGCCGGGCTGCTGCTGGTCCCGCAGGGCCTGGGCTCGCTGCTGCCGCGGACGATCGCGGGCAAGCTGACCGACCGGATCGGGCCCAGGCCGGTGATCCTGTGCGGGATGGCGCTGGCCGCGCTGGGCACGCTGCCGTTCGCGATGGCGGGCCCGCACACCAGCGAGGTGCTGCTGAGCGCCGGGCTGTTCGTCCGCGGCGCGGGCCTGGCCGCCGCCACCATCGCGGTGATGGCGACCGCGTTCACCGGCCTGACCCCGGCCCAGGTGCCGCACGCGAGCAGCGCGACCCGGATCCTGCAGCAGGTCGGCGGGTCGTTCGGGACGGCGGTGCTCACCGTCATCCTCGAACTCCAGCTGGCCAGCGGCCACGGTGCCGCCTCGGGGGCCGAGCTGGCGGCCGCGTTCGGCGACACGTTCTGGTGGGCCACCGGCTTCACCGTGGCCGGGGCGCTGCCCGCCCTGCTGCTACGCAGGCCGCAGCGATCGGAGCGGTGAAGCGGGACGGCGCGGCATGCTCGGGGAAGTCACGCCGCGCCGCCCCCGTCTCGCCAGCCCCGGGGCGCCGCCGCCCAGGGCGCCCGGTGCGCGGCCAGCACCGCCACCGGCCAGGAGGCCTCGGCCCACACCGTGCGGCCGGGGCCCGCGTCGTAGTAGCCCCAGCAGCTGGCGCTGGCGGCCACCAGGGCCAGGCCCAGGCCGCACACGGGCAGGTCGTCCACGTCCTCGTCGACGGCATCGCCGTCGACCGGTGCTCCCGCGGCCGGTTCGGTCGGGCCGCCGGCGTCGGTGACCGCCACCCGCGCGACACCGCTGCGCGGGCAGGTCACCTCCACGGTGAAGTAGCCACCGATGCCCGAGGCGGTATGGACCACGGCGTTGGCGGCCAGCTCCGACGTACAGGACACCAGAGCGTCCCGGGCCGGGCACTCATCCAGCAGGCAGGCCACGAACCGGCGGGCCTCACCCACCTGGTCCAAGGTGCCCGGGAAGACCCGCATCCAGCGCAGGCCCCGCTGTTCCTCGGCCGGGCACAACTCAGCCCCAGCCACGTTTGACGCCACCATCCGCCACCCCTCGGATACTCAGCGCACTGCTGCTTCGCTGCTCGGGACAAACCGTTACTCAGCGCATGCTTTTAGTGCCAAGCTGTGACTATACTCCCGCACAAGCACGCTAGGTGCAAGGTTGCGAGTTACAAGGCTTACAGGGGGAGATCACGCATGGCGGATCACATCCCGACCGTGCGGCAGCGCCGCCTGGCCCAGGCCCTGCGGGAGCTTCGGCACGAAGCCGGGCTGACCCAGGACGCGGTGGCAGCCCGGATGGGCTGGCACACCTCCAAGCTGTTCCGGCTGGAGAACGCGCGCAGCCCCCGGGTCGACTGGCTGGACGTCCGGGAGCTGATGGACATGTACGGCGTCCGCAGCCCGCACCGGGAGGCCCTCATCCAGCTGGCCAAGGACGCCCGGATGATGGGCTGGTGGACGCCGTACCGGGACGTGTTCACCGGGTCCTACGTGGCCCTGGAGGACGAGTCCTCGGCCATGCGGCTGTACTGCCCCGAACTGGTGCCCGGGCTGCTGCAGACCGAGGCGTACGCGCGGGCGGTGATCCGCGCGGTCCGGCCCGGCTACGACGCCGAGAGCGTGGAACGCCGGGTCGCGGCCCGGCTGACCCGGCAGAAGGTGCTGCTGGGCCGGGCATCACCGCCCGACCTGGTGGTGGTGCTCAACGAGGCGGTGCTGCGGCGCCTGGTCGGCGACCGGCACGTGATGGCGGCCCAGCTGCAGGCGCTGCACGATGCCGCCCGGCAACGGCAGGTGAGCCTGCAGGTGCTGCCGTTCAGCGCCGGGGCCCACGCCAGCCTGGAGGGCGGGTTCGTGCTGATCCAGTTCCCCGAGGAAACCGACCCGGACGTCGTTTATGTCGAGGGCATCATGGGCGATCTGTACCTGGAAAGTGTGGAGGAGGTAAAGCGGTATCAGTCGGCATTCGAGCGTATTCAGGCAGTAGCGATAAATCCTCAAGAAACGCTAACGTTGGTCGATAAAATGGTTAGACAACTGGGCTAAGCGGAAAAATGCGTTCAGGTGGCTCGCACGGGGCGGGCCGCGCGCATCATCGGCGGTCACCGCCGTGAGAGGCAAGGAGCATCAGTGATGGGAGAAGACGGCATCGCTGGCACGCGGCGCAAGTCCAGCTACAGCGGAGGTGACAACAACTGCGTCGAGGTGGGGACGGCGGGCGCGGGGGTCGTGGTCCGCGACACCAAGGACCAGCCCGGCGGCGCGCTGCGGTTCAGCGCGAGCGCGTGGCAGGCGTTCACGGAAGGCATTAGCCGGCCGTAGGCCCAGCCGCTTTCTAATGTCGCGCCGCGGAGACGGCGGCGTGCGTGGCGCAATTACAAGACGCCATAACTGCGGAAATAACGTCCCGGATCTGATCAATTTCGCAGGGTAATTTGCGGCCCGGCAATGCGGGTACAGCCGTCATATTCGGCGACCATGTCCGGCAAATGCATATTTCGCTGACACTTGCGCCCTCTTCCCTGGCTGACCGGAGAGAGCGCACACTACGGAGAAGAAGATCATCCGTAGTGAGGAGGCGGCATGCCGGGAGCATCGACGGGTGGTGGCCTGCGGCGGTCACTGTCGGTCTGGCAGGCAATCGGCCTGTCGATCGCGCTGATGGCGCCCAGCATGGCGGCCAACATCAATCCGCAGGCCAGCGCGGCCACGGCGGGCCGGGCGGTGCCGCTCGCGTTCCTGATCGCGGCGGTCGGCGTGCTGCTGGTGTCGTACACGTTCGTGCGGCTGTGCCAGTACTACCACCACTCCGGCTCGGTCTACGCCTTCGTCGGCGCGACCCTGGGCTCGCGGGCGGGCGTGGTGGCGGGCTGGGGCCTGCTGGGCACCTACACGTTCTACGCGGTGGTGACGTCCTCGGCGGCGGGCATCTTCGGCACCGCGTTCCTGAACTCGGTCGGGGCCTGGCCGCATCCGCCGTCGTGGGCGCCGTTCCTCCTGGCCGGGGTGGCCATCGCGGTGACCCTGGTGGTGGCCATCTTCCCGGCCCGGCGCGGCACCAACGTGCTGCTGTCGGTGGAAGGCGGCACGGTCGCGCTGATCCTGATCGTCACCGTGGTGGTGCTGGTCCGGCTGCTGGCCGGGAACGCGCCGGGCGGGCACCACTTCACGCTGAGCGTGTTCACGCCGCCCCCCGGGACCAGCTTCTCGCCGCTGTTCCTGGCCGTGGTGTTCGGGTTCCTGTCCTTCGCCGGGTTCGAGGCGGCCTCCACCCTGGGTGAGGAGACCACCAACCCCACCCGCGACATCCCGCGGGCCATCTTCGGCACCGCCGTCTTCGGCGGCATCTACTTCGTGGTCGTGACCGCGATCGAGATGATGGGGTTCGGTGCCGGCAAGGCCGGGGTCACCGCGTTCTCCAGCTCGTCCTCGCTGCTGGGTGACCTGGGGTCGAGCTACGTCGGGGCCTGGATCGGCGACGTCATCACGCTGGGCACCACGATCAGCGCGTTCGGCTGCTGCCTGGCCTCGACGGTGGGCGCGGCCCGGCTGATGTACGCGCTGGCCCGGGACGCCGGCGGGGACCGCGGACTGGGCCGGGCCGCCCGCAACGGCTCCCCCGTCACCGCCACCGTGACCATCGTGGCCTTCACGGTCGCGATCTACGTCATCTACCTGGCCGCGTTCGGGGCCACCGCCGAGGACAGCTTCGCCTGGTCGGGGACGATCGGCACGCTGATCCTGCTGGTGGTGTACGTGCTGGCCACGATCGGGTGCGTGATCCTGGTCTTCGTGCGGCGCAAGCTGCCGGTGCCGATGTGGCAGATCATCGTCCCGATCCTGGCCCTGGTCGTGCTGGGCTACACGCTGTACCGCAACGTGATCCCGTACCCGCCGTCCGGGCCGGGCCAGTGGTTCCCGGTGGTGGCGGGCGTCTGGCTGCTGGCCGCGCTGGTGGTGGTGCTGGTGGCGCCGGGCTTCGCCGGCCGGCTGGGGGACGCGCTGACCGCGCGGGAGGGCATCGCCGCCCCGGGCGCGGAAGCCACCGCGACCGACGTGCCGGGCGACCAGAGCCGACGTGCCTGACCAGGAGCTGCTCCCGGCCGTGGCCGAACTGGGGCTGGCCGACCACCACTGCCACGGGGTGGTCGGCCGGGACCTGGACCGGCCCGCGTTCGAGGCCATGCTGACCGAGGCCGACTACGTGGGTGAGCCGGGGGTGACGATGTTCGGCACCCAGCTCGGGCTGGCCCTGCGGCGCTACTGCCCACCGGTGCTGGGCCTGCCCGCGCACACGGGGCCGGACGAGTACCTGGCCGCCCGGGCCGCGCTCGGGTGGGAGGAGGTCAGCCGCAGGTTCCTGCGCACGGCCGGGCTGGACGCGCTGTACGTCGACACCGGGTTCGAGCCGGAGCCGCTGACCGCACCGGCCGAGCTGGGCGCGCTGGCGGACGCGGCCACCCGCGAGGTGGTCCGGCTGGAGCAGGTGGCCGAGTCGGTGGCGGCCGGCCTGGCCGGCGGCGCGGGCGCGGCGGGCGGGTTCGGGCCCGCGTTCCAGGCCGCGCTGGCCGACCGGGCCCGGAACGCGGCCGGGCTCAAGTCGGTGGCGGCCTACCGGGTCGGCCTGGACCTGGCCCCGGCCCGGCCGACCGGGACCGAGGTCGCGGTGGCCGCGGCCCACTGGCTGGACACCCCCTCGGGCCGGCCCGGGCGGCTGGCCGACCCGGTCCTGCACCGGTTCTTCATCTGGTGCGGGGCCGACCTG
Organism: Streptosporangiaceae bacterium; assembly: GCA_036497405.1. Classification (GTDB taxonomy): domain Bacteria; phylum Actinomycetota; class Actinomycetes; order Streptosporangiales; family Streptosporangiaceae; genus Bog-532. The sequence continues at coordinate 5,910 of DASXJM010000519.1, forward strand.
GGCCTGCCCATCCAGTTCCACGTCGGCTACGGCGACCGCGACGTCGACCTGCACCGGTGCAACCCGCTGCTGCTGACGCCGCTGCTGCGGGCCCTGGAGCCGGCCGGCGTGCCGATCATGCTGCTGCACAACTACCCGTTCCACCGCGAGGCCGGGTACCTGGCCCAGGTGTTCCCGCAGGTGTACGTGGAC
>DASXJM010000520.1:0-11420 GCA_036497405.1 Streptosporangiaceae bacterium
GTTGCCGCACACGACCTTGGCGCCGTTGACGGTGAAGCTGGTCCCGGACCCGGCCGCGGTCACGGTGCCACCCTCCAGCGTCTTCATCGGCTTGCCCATGGCCAGGTCGGCCGGGGTCATCCGGCCGGAGACCACGTGGTAGGTCAGGATCTTGGTCAGCTCGGCCTTGTTGGCCAGCACCTTGTTCAGGGTGGCCGCCGGGATCTTGGCGAACGCCGAGTTGGCCGGGGCGAACACCGTGATGCCCTTGGCCGAGTTCAGCGTGTCGACCAGGCCCGCCTTCTTGACCGCGGTCACCAGCGTGGACAGCACCGGGTTGGCCGAGGCGGCGGTGGCCACCGGGGCGGTGGACATGCCGCTGAAGCTGCCTGCCCCCGACTTGGGCACCGACGCACAGCCGGAGCCGAAGTCCATGGTGGTGGCCGACCCGGAGGACGGCATGGCCGAGGCCATCGACGAGCTCGATGAGGGCATCGCCGACGACGACGCGCTGGCCGACGAACCCGAGGCCGACGTGCCGTTCGAGCCACTGCTGCAGGCGGCGGTGCCGACGACGAGGCCGAAGGCGGGGATCGCGACGGCCAGGAGCTTGCGGTTCATGATCGCTCTTTTCTCTCGATTTTTTCGGTCTGTTTTGTCTTCTTGGGTGCGAGCCGGGACGATCCGGTGAGGGCGGCCGTCAGGTGACGGTCACCACCGTGGAGTCCCAGCCGCTGGCGCCGTTGGGGAAGGGTTGCGCGCGCTGGGACGGCTGGGTCGCTCCCGTGCCGTCGGTCGCGCGGACCTGCAGCGTGTGCAGGCCGGGATCGGCGTCCCAGGCCCACACCCACTGCCGCCAGGTATCGATGCCGTCGGCGGCGGCCAGCCGGGCCCGGTGCCAGGGGCCGCCGTCGACGTTGACTTCCACCGCTTCGATGCCGCGGTGCTGGGCCCAGGCCACCCCGGCCACAGCCACGTGGCCCGCTTTGACCTGGGACAGCGGCTTGGGCACGTCGATGCGGGATTCGGTCTTGATCGGCGCCTGGGCGGCGTAGCCGCGCTGGGTCCAGTACGCCTTCTTGGCCGCGTAGGTGGTGACCTCCAGGTGGGTCACCCACTTGGTCGCGGACACGTAGCCGTACAGGCCGGGCACCACCATCCGGGCCGGGAACCCGTGGGCGATGGGCAGCGGCTGGCCGTTCATGCCCACGGCCAGCAGCGCGGTCCGGCCGTCCATGATCGCCGCCACCGGAGTGGAGATCGTCATGCCGTCGGTCGAGGTGCTGAGCACCTGGTCGGCGCCGCGTTTGATCCCGGCCCGGCGCAGCAGGGCGGGCAGGCTGGCCCCGAGCCAGCGGGCGTTCCCCACGTAGGGCCCGCCGACCTCGTTGGACACACAGGTCAGCGTGATGTCGGCCTCGGTCAGCGGCTGCTTGAGCAACTCGCTGAAACTGAACTCGATCTCCCGCTCGACCATCCCGCCGATGCTCAGCGTCCAGTCCGCCGGCGAGACCTGGGGGAGGACCAGATCGGTGTCGACCCGGTAGAAGCTGGCGTTTGGCGTGTAGAACGAGCTCAGTCCCGGGATCTTCAGCTCCGCCCCGGCCGGCGCCCGCCGGGCCACCCGGGCCGGCGCGGGCAACCGCACCTGCGCCCGCGACCCCGCCGCGCTGAACCGCCGCAGCAACAGGTCCCCGGCCCCATAACTGGCCGCCGCGACCACCGCGGCCCCGGCCCCGGCCACGAGAAACGCCCGCCGCCCCGGCCCGCCACCCGGCATATCTGAGCCCCGGTCTGGCTGCCCCGGCCCCGGCCCGTGACCCGCCGCGTCGTCCAGCGTTCCCGGTCCCGGCCCGTCCGGGTCCGCGCCCCTCCGCGGTCCCTCCAGCCCCACAGCATCCGGTGCTCCCACCAAGCTCAGAGCCTCCGGCTGTGGCCGGCGCATGGTGATCTTCCCATCGCGCGCCGTACGGACCAGAATGACCAGGGTGATCATGGCCAGCACCACCCCGACCAGGGTCGGCGCCGCGTCGGCCGCCCTCGCGTCGGGCCGGGTCAGCGCGGCGGTGAGGCCCAGCGCCCCGAATACCAGCAGCCCGGCCAGCCCCACGATCAGCCAGCGCCGGGCCAGGATTCCGATGATGGCCGCGAACGCCGCCAGGAGGACCAGGATGCCGGTGATCAGGACGGTCTTGTCGTGCGATCCGAAGTGGACGATCGCGAAGTCTTTGACCGGGATCGGAGTCATGTCGATGGCCGAGCCGCCCACCGCCACCACCGGACTGCCCTGCGGGCCGGTGATCGCGGAGACCAGCTCGGCCACGCCGAGCGCCACCATCGCCGCCAGCAGGCCGCACAGGGCTCCGGCCAGCGCCGCGGCCATTCTGCTGCGCAGCGTCGCGAGCAGACTCCTCTTTGTCATCACGGTCAGTCATTCGGACCCAGAACGACTTCGGATTGGCCGGAAAATTGCACCAATCCGTCCGGCAATCTGTTCCGAATAACGGGCATGGATGCACCCCGCATGCGGTCACCTCAGCCAGGTCCTGGCCCCGAGGAGGGGAGGGGCCAGACCCTGGAGGGACTCCTGTCGCAGGTGGCGCGCGGCGATCACGCCGCGTTCGAAGCCGTCTACGACGAACTGAGTGCTCCGGTCTTCGGGCTGATCAAGAAAGTGCTCCGGGACCCGGCGCAGTCGGAGGAGGTCGCGCAGGAGGTACTGCTCGAGGTGTGGCGGACGGCGTCGCGGTTCGACGCCGGCAAGGGTGGCGCGGTGGCTTGGGCTCTGACCATGGCCCACCGCCGCGCCGTGGACCGGGTTCGGAGCGAGACTTCCGCTACTCAGCGGGAGCAGAAGTTCGCTCCGGACCCGGTCACCGGCCCCGACGACGTGGCCGAGGCGGTCGAAGCCAGCCTGGAGGGCCAGCGGGTCCGCCGCTGTCTGGACGGCCTGACTGAACTGCAGGGCGAGGCGGTCCGCCTCGCCTACTACGGGGGGTACACGTATCCGCAGGTCGCGAAGCTACTCGGGGTCGCCCTGGGCACCGTCAAGACCAGGATCCGCGACGGGCTGATCCGGATGCGTGACTGCATGGAGGTGAGCTGGTGAGACTCCAGCACGATGACCTGCACACCTTGACGGGCAGCTACGCGGTGGACGCGCTGCCCGCCGAAGAGATGGACGAGTTCGAGCGGCACCTCACCCACTGCGGGTCCTGCACCGCCGAGGTCCGTGGCCTGCGCGAGACCGCGTCCCGGCTGGCCCTGATCACCGCCGAGCGGCCGCCCGCCGCGATGCGGGACCGGGTCCTGGCCGCGGCCGAGCGGACTCGCCAGCTTCCGCCGATCACCGAGAACCGGCCGGCCCGCAGCGGTCCCCGGGCCATCCGGTCGGCCCGGTCGGCGCGGCGCGCCCGCCGGTCCTACGCGCCGCACAGCGCCTGGGTCCCGCGGATCGCGGTCGGGGTGGCCGCCGCCGCGGTCGCGGTGGCCGGGGTGTTCGGGATCAACCAGCACAACACCCAGCAGCGGCTGGGCGCCATCGAGAACCAGCTCACCGCGGCCCGGGCCCACAACACGCAGATCGACTCGGTGCTGGCCGCGGGTGACCTGCACCTGGTCAGCAGCAAGACCGGGGTCGGCGGTTCGGTGTCCGCCATCGTCTCGACCAGCCAGGCCAAGCTGGTCGTGATCACCTCGGGGCTGCCCGCCCTGCCCGCGGGCAAGGTCTATGAGCTGTGGCTGCTCGGCACGAACGTGGCCAAGCCGTCCGGCCTGCTCACCACGTCCGCGCACGGTCGCACGGTCCCGGTGGTGGCGTCCGGTCTGGTCAAGGGCTACAAGCTCGGTGTCACGGTCGAACCAGCGAGCGGGACCCTGAAGCCCACCACCAATCCGATCCTGGCCATGCCGCTGTCCACCTGACCGCGGCCGGCCATGGTCCAGGTCACGCGGCCCGGGAGGGGGCTCCGTGACACTTCGACCGGACCTGGCCGCTTTACGAGATGACCGACCGGCACGGAAGCGAGCAATCCTGGGGTGGTGATGGTGGTGCCTGCATCCGGCACTGACCAACGATTCGTCGCGGTCATCGGAGCGGGGGTGAGCGGCCTCACCGCCGCCTACATCCTGGCCCGGTCCGGCCACCACGTGACCCTGTACGAGGCCGATGACCGGCTCGGCGGGCACGCCCACACCCACGAGATCACCGGGCCGGACGGGCGGGTCCACGGGGTCGACTCCGGCTTCATCGTCTACAACGAGCGCACCTACCCGCTGCTGACCCGGCTGCTGGCCGAGCTGGAGGTGCCCGGGCAGGACTCCGAGATGAGCATGTCCGTCCGCTGCGAGGGGTGCGGCCTGCAGTACGCGGGGCACCGCGGCCCGCGCGGCCTGCTGCCCGGGCTGACCCGCGGCCGGTCCCGCTACACCAAGCTGCTCACCGAGGTCCCCTCCTTCCACCTGCGGGCCCGGGAACTGCTCGACGCCGGCGGCCGCGACGACGACCTGACGCTGGGCCAGTTCCTGGCCGAGGGGGACTTCTCCGCCTACTTCCGCAGTCACTTCGCGCTGCCTCTGGTGGCCGCGGTGTGGTCGTGCCCGCCCGGGACCGCGCTGCACTACCCGGCCCGGTACCTGTTCGAGTTCCTGCGCAACCACGGCATGCTGTCGGTGCACGGCTCGCCGACCTGGAAGACCGTCACCGGCGGCTCCCAGCGCTACGTGCGCGAGATCGCCCGCCGGCTGTCGGCCGTGCAGACCTCGGCGCCGGCCCGGGCCGTGCACCGGTTCCCGGACGGGGCCGCCGTCCGCGACGGTGACGGCCGCACCGCCGCGTTCGACCACGTGGTCATCGCCACCCACGCCGACCAGGCCCTCAGCCTGCTGGCCCACCCGACCCCGGCCGAGGAGAAGGCGCTGGGCGCGTTCCCGTACGCCGCCAACCCGGCCCTGCTGCACACCGACAGCCGGCTGCTGCCGCGCCGTTCCGGGGTCCGCGCCTCCTGGAACTACCATCTCAGCGACTGCGAGGGCCCGCAGCAGCAGACCCGGATCAGCTACCACCTGAACCGGCTGCAGCGGCTGGACGCCGCCGAGGACTACATCGTCACCCTGGGCGGCGACGGGGCCGTGGCCGACGAGCGGGTGCTGGACCGGATGGACTACACGCACCCGGTCTACACCCCGGAGTCCCTGGCCGCCCAGCGGCGCCTGCCCGAGCTCAACTCGGCGTCGGTGGTGTTCGCGGGCGCCTACCACGGCTGGGGTTTCCACGAGGACGGCTGCCGTTCCGGCGTCGAGGCCGCCCGCGCCCTGGGGGTGCACTGGTGACCGCCCCCAAGGCCCCGAAGCCCCCAACAACCCCAGTCGTTCCCGCACCAGCCCCAAAACCCCAGCAGTCCCAAAACCTCACCAGCCCCAAAAACCCCACTAGCCTCCGGGGCAGCATTGTACGAATGCCGCATCACCCACGTCCGGACCGCGCCGGTGCGCCACCAGTTCTGCTACCGCGGCTACCAGTGGCTGGTCGACCTGGACCACCTGCCCCGGCCCGGCCGGGTGCTGGGTCTGCTGGCCGGTTTCCGGGCCCGTGACCACGTGGGCGACCCGGCCCGCAGCATCCGCGCCAACCTCGATCACTACCTGGCCGGGCACGGCGTTGACCTGCACGGGGGACAGGTGCTGATGCTGGCCCACGCCCGCGTGCTCGGCTACGTGTTCAACCCACTGACCGTCTACTGGTGCCACCACGCGGACGGCACGCTGCGCTGCGTGGTGGCCGAGGTGTACAACACCTACGGCCAGCGGCACGCCTACCTGCTCTACCCCGACGAACGCGGCCGGGCCGAGGTCCGCAAGCAGTTCTACGTGTCGCCGTTCTACCCGGTCGACGGCGGCTACCGGATGAGCCTGCCCGAACCGGGTGAACGGCTGCGGTTGTCGGTGGTCCTGGACCGTCCCGACGGGCACTCGTTCGTGGCCGGGGTGCAGGGCCACCGCCAGCCCGCCACCACCGCCCGCCTGCTCCGCGCGGCCGTCCGGCACCCCTGGTCCACCGTGGCCGTGTCGGCCCGCATCCGTTACCAGGGCATCCGGCTGTTCCTCCGCGGCCTGCCCGTCGTCCCCCGGCCCGAGCACCCAGCCCAGGAAGGGATCACGTGACCAGTACGATCCAGCCGCAGCCGGTCGGCCGTCAGCAGTCGGCTCCACCCGCGAGCATCGACGAAATCCGGTGGCCGGGCCTGGCTGGCCCCGGTGGCTCCGCGGTTCGCGCCACGATCGCCGAGGCGCTGTTCCACGCGGCGGTGGCCCGGCTCCCGCTCACCGTCCGGTTGCCGAGCGGCCGGACGCTGGGCGCGGGCGGCCCCGCCGACCCGCAGCTGCTGATGTACCGGCCGCGGTCGTTCTACCGCCGCCTCGGGGCCGGCGGCCTGATCGGCCTGGGCGAGGGCTACATGGCCGGGGACTGGGACAGCCCCGACCTGACCGGCCTGCTCAGCGTGTTCGCCGGGCACGTCAGCGAGCTGATCCCGCCCTGGCTGCAACGGCTCCGGCGCCTGGCCGTCCGGCGCCATCCGGCCGGCGACGACCCCACCCCGGACGGCGCCCGGCACAACATCCACCGGCACTACGACCTGTCCAACGACCTGTTCGCGCTGTTCCTGGACGACACCATGACCTACTCGGCGGCGCTGTTCGGTACCGGCCCGGACGGTGCCCCGGCCGCCGCCGACCACCTGCTGGCCGAGGCGCAGCGCCGGAAGATCGACCGGTTGCTGGACCGGGCCGGGGTCGGCCCCGGCACCCGGCTGCTGGAGATCGGCACCGGCTGGGGCGAACTGGCCATCCAGGCCGCGGACCGCGGCGCCGAGGTGGTCACGGTGACGGTCTCGGCCGAACAGCAGGCCCTGGCCCGCCGCCGGATCGCCGCGGCCGGCCACGGGGACCGGGTGCGGGTGGAGCTACGCGACTACCGGGAGATCGACGGCCAGTTCGACGCGATCGTGTCGGCCGAGATGATCGAGGCCGTCGGCGGTCACTACTGGCCGTCCTACTTCGCGGCCCTGGACCGGCTGCTGGTCCCGGGTGGCCGGGTCGGCCTGCAGGCCATCACCATGGCCCACGACCGGATGCTGGCCACCCGCCACACCTACACCTGGATCCACAAGTACATCTTCCCCGGCGGCCTGATCCCCTCGGTGACCGCGATCGAGGACATCCTCGGCCGTACCCGCCTGCGGATCAGCGACCGCCACGACTTCGGCGCCCACTACGCGGAGACCCTGCGGCTGTGGCGCGACCGGTTCACCGCCCGGGCCGACCAGGTCCGGCCCCTGGGCTTCGACGAGGTGTTCTGCGCCATGTGGACGTTCTACCTGTGCTACTCCGAGGCTGGTTTCCGTTCCGGTTACCTGGACGTGTGCCAGCTGACGCTGGTGAAAGACCAGTGACCCGTACCCCGGCCCGCCGCCCCGCCCTGGCCCCCCGGCTCACACCGGGCGCGGGCGGCGTGGCCGGTCTCCTGGCCGGCCTGGTCACCCAGTTCGGCCTGGACGGCCTGCCCGTCCGCGTCCGCGCCTGGGACGGCAGCGAGGCGGGTCCCGCCACCGGCCCGGTGCTGGTGCTGCGGTCCCCGCTGGCCCTGCGCCGTCTGATCTGGCACCCCGGTGAGCTCGGTCTCGCTCAGGCCTACGTCACCGGGGCCCTCGACGTCGACGGTGACCTCGACGAAGGCCTGCGCCAGGTGTGGCGCGCGGCCGCGGGCTCGTCCCCCTCACCCGTCCCAGGCGGCAGGCCGGCGCGCCTCCCGGCCGCCGCCTGGGCCGCTCTGCGAACCGCCTGCCAGCTGCACGCCCTGGGCGCCCCGCTACCCGCCCCGGCCAGCCAGCTCAAGGTGTCCGGCCGACGGCACAGCCGGGCCCGCGACCAGGTCGTGATCGCCGGTCACTACGACCTGCCGTCCGAGTTCTACCGGCTCATCCTGGATCCCCGGATGGCCTACTCGTCCGGCTGGTGGGATCCGGACGACCGCGCCCCCACCCTGGCCGACGCCCAGGTGGCCAAGCTGGAGCGGGTCTGCGCCAAGCTCGGCCTGGTCCCGGGCACCCGGCTGCTGGACATCGGCTGCGGCTGGGGCTCGCTCACCCTTTACGCCGCTCAGCAGCACCAGGTCCAGGTCACCGCGGTGACCCTGTCCGCCCAGCAGGGCGCCTACGTCACCCGGCGGGTCCGGGACCTGGGCCTGACCGCGCTGGTCGACGTCCAGATCCGCGACTACCGCGACATCACCGGCCACGGCTACGACGGGGTCGTCTCGATCGAGATGGGCGAGCACGTCGGCGCCGAGCAGTACCCGCGGTTCTGCGCCGCCCTGTACGACCACGTCCGCCCGGGCGGTGCGGTCCTCATCCAGCAGATGTCCCGGTCGGGCCGGGCCCCCGGCGGCGGCCCGTTCATCGAGTCGTTCATCGCCCCCGACATGCACATGCGCCCGGTCGGTGAGACCGTCAGCCTGCTCGAGCAGGCGGGCCTGGAGGTCCGCTCGGTCGAGGCCATGCGCGAGCACTACGTGCGCACCATCCGGGCCTGGCAGCAGAACTTCGCCGCCCGCCGCCCGCAGATCGCCGAGTGGCTCTCTCCCGAGCAGATCCGGGTCTGGCGTCTCTACCTGGCCGGCGGGGCCCTCGCCTTCGAACAGGGCCGGATGGGCGTCGACCAGATCCTGGCCACCCGCCCCCAGTCGTAGCGCAGCACCCACCCCCCGCACCCACCTGCCCATTCGCGGCTGACCGGGACTTTTCCCTACTGGGGCGGGGGAGCGGACTCCACCACGAATCGGCAAGCTGGCCCGATCGTTCCCGGCTTCGGATCTCCCTAGCGTCGAACCATGACGCCCTCACCGAAGCGCGGCCGTCACGCCGCCCCCGTCACCAAGCCCTTCCGCACCCAGTTCCGCCGCTGGCCCCATCCGCACCACGCCAAGCCCCGCCCCGCCGCCGGGCCCCGGCGCCGGCTGGCCACGGCCGGGCTGGGGGCCCTCACCGTCACCGGGGTCACCACCCTGGCCCTGACCAGCGCCGCGCCCGCCTTTGCCTCGTCGGCCCGGGCTGCCGCGGCCACCACCGCCACCGCCCGGGAGAGTCACCAGCGCGGTCAGCTGGTCTCGGTCACCCCGCTGCGCTCGCTGCCCACGGTCACCGCCGTGCGGTCCGAGCTGACCGGCGACGACTTCGACGCCAGCTCGGTGCGCTACGGCATCCGCAGCTACCGGGTGGTGTACCGGACCGTGGACGCTCATCGGCGGCCGACCACGGCCAGCGGCCTGATGGTGCTGCCCGACCGCGGCGCCCGCCAGCTGTCGGTGGTGTCCTACGAGCACGGGACCGCGACCTACCGCGGCGACGCGCCGTCCGAGTCGCCGACCGGCTCCGGATCCGCCCCCGCCTACACGTTCGCGTCGGCCGGGTACGCCGCTGCTGCCCCCGACTACCTCGGCCTCGGCACCGGGCCGGGCCTGCACCCGTACCTGGATCTGCCGTCGGAGACCACGGCCACGCTGGACATGCTGCGCGCGGTCCGGCAGTACGAAGCCGGGCACGGGGTCACCCTGCACCGGGACGTGCTGGCCACCGGGTTCTCCCAGGGTGGGTCGGCCACGCTCGCGCTGGGCCGGGCGCTGGCCCACGGCGCCGACCCCTACTTCCGGATCGGCGCCATGGCCCCGATCAGCGGCCCCTACGACCTGCCCGGCGCCGAGCTCCCGGCCATCTTGAACGGCGACCTGATCCGGCTGAACCCGGACCAGCAACTGGGCGAGAAGTACACCGTGCTCTACGCGGCCTACGGCCTGGTCGGCCTGAACCGGGTGCACCGCTTCTACAGCTCACCGGCGCAGGTTTTCCAGGCGCCGTACGCCAGCACGATCGAGATCCTGCTCGATGGCAACCACCCCGGCGACCAGCTGATCGCGGGCACCCCGGACCAGCTCAGCCAGCTGCTGACCCCGCGCGGGTACGCGCTGCTCCGGCACCCCACCGGCGCCCTGGCCACCGCGCTGCGCATCGACAGCAGCCAGTGCAACTGGACGCCGCGGGTCCCGGCCCGGCTGTACTACGCCAGCAACGACGAGCAGGTCGTCAACGCCAACACCTTCCACTGCCAGGCCGCCTTCGCCGCTCACGGGGCCACCATCCCGACGGTCAACCTGGGCACCCCCGACTACGCGGGTTCGCGGCACAGCGGTTCGGGTGCGGCCGGGACCGGTCAGATCGTCCGCTGGTTCAGCCAGCTGGCCCCCGCGAACGGTCAGCACTGACCTTTGACCAGCACTGACCTTTGACCAGCACTGACCCTGAGCCGGACGGGCTGCGCGACTGGGGCCGCGGTCACCCCTGGTAGCGCAGCCCGTCCATGAGCAGGTCGAGCATGCGCCGGGCCTGGTCCCGCTGGCCCGGCTCGCCCGCGGCCAGCGACACCCCGCTCAAGCTGGCCAGTACGTCCCGGGGCTGGACGTCGGCCCGGATCGTCCCGGCCGCCGCTCCCGCCCCCAGCAACGTGGTGATGGCGCCCACCAGCCGGGCCAGGCTCTCCGCGAACGGATCGCCGCCCGAGGCCACCACCGCCCGCAGCGCGTCCGCCATCCCGCGCTTGGTCGTCATGTAGCCGATGAACCCGTCCATCCACTGCCGCGTCGCCTGATCCGCCGGCATGCTCGCCAGCAGGTCATCGGCCGCATCACACAGCCGGGCCAGCTCGTTCCGGTAGGTCGCCTCGACCAGCGCCTCCCGGGTCGGGAAGTGCCGGTACAAGGTCCCGATCCCCACCCCCGCATCCTTGGCGATCGAGTCCAGCGTCACCTCGGCCTCCCCTTCGGCGAACGCCCGCGCCGCCACCGCCAGCAGCCGCTCCCGATTCCGCTGCGCGTCCGCCCTGAGCGCCCGCACCCCCCGCGCCTCGCCCCCTCGCGCCCGCGGCCCGGGTTCGGGCGCGGTCGGCTCTTCGGTCGTCCCCGATGGCCGCGGCTCGGTCGCCGGCACCGCTCCTCCCTCCGCTGCCCCGTGATCGCCCGAGTCTGGGCCCGGACTGATCAGGAGCGGAGAATCCTCCGCTTAGTCATGGTAACGGCGACGCAGAAAACCGTTGGTGCCGCGCTCCCGCCGGCTGCGATCCTGGCCTCGTGCTCAGCCCGGACGAGATCGCCTGCTTCGTCGCCGACGGCTTCGTCGCCGTCCGCGGCGCGATCCCGCCCGACGTGATCGCGGCCTGCCAGGACGGTATCTGGGCCGAGCTGGCCGGCTACGGCCCGCGCCGCGACGACCCGGCCACCTGGACCGAGCCGGTGATCCGGATCGTCACCCCGGACAGCCCGCCGTTCGTGGCCGCGGGCGGCACCCGCCTGGTCGGGGAGGCCTGCGACCAACTGCTCGGCCCCGGCCGCTGGA
>DASXJM010000521.1:0-3401 GCA_036497405.1 Streptosporangiaceae bacterium
CCAGCGCCTGACCGCGATCGAGGAACTCGACTACCTGCTCGACCGCGACTGGGAGCCCAACCTGGTCCTGTGGGAACTCCACAGCCACGGCCACCTGGACCGCGACCTGCTGGCCGACGCCCTCGCCGCCGCGCTCGGGTCCGACTCGGGGGCCCGCCGCCGCCTGACCGCCACCGGTCGCTGGGGCCGCCGCCTCTACTGGCGCCAGGCCCCGCCCCCCGGCCGCTACGCCCCGGCCGCCGACGACGCTTCCTCCCGCCTGCTGACCGTGGCCAACTGGCGGACCCCTGACGAACTGGAGGCCGTGCGCCAGCGCCTGTTCGCCTGGCCGATCCCGCTGGACCAGGCCGTGGTCCGGGTCGTCCTGGCCGTCGGCCCCTCGGACGACGCGCTGATCCTGCAGGTTCACCACACTGCCTTCGATGGAATTTCCAGTCTCCGCCTGCTCAGCGCGATCACCCAGGCCTACCGGGACCGCGCCCACCAGGCCCGCCATCTGCACTCCATCCCCCAGGTCCCCGCCCCCCGCCCGGCCCCCTCCCGCACCCCAGAGCCGGAACCCCAAACCCCCGCCCCACCCACTACGGCCACTCCACCCACTACGCTCACCCCAGCCACCACGCCCGCCCCACCAGCCTCACCAATCCCGGCAGCCTCGACAGTCCCAAAGCCCCGCCGCTGGCCCGGCACCGTGACCCGGATCGCGCCTCAGGCCGGCCAGCCGGACCGTCCCGGCTACGGCTTCGTCCTCATCGAGGAAGCCGTGGTCCGGCCCGAAAAGGACGACTTCGGCCCCCGCCCGACCGTCAACGACCTGCTGGTCGCGGCGCTGACCCTGGCCATCGACCGCTGGAACACGGCCCACGGCCAGGCCAGCGGCCAGATCAGCGTCACCATCCCGATCAACGGCCGGACCCCCAGCCAGCGCTGGCAAGGCGACGGCAACCTGTCCTGGCTGATGCGGGTCATCACCACCCCGGCCCGGCGGGCCAGCCCGCCGCGCCTGCTGGCCTCGGTGGCCGCGCAGACCCGGGCCGCCCGCGACCGCGGCCGCACCGGCGGAACCGACGCGGTGAGCCGGCTGCTGGCCACCGCCTGGGCCCCGGTGCCGGTCAAACGGCGTACGGTGCGCCTGATCCGCGGCCTGGCCGCGCCGGTCCTGACCGACACTTCGCTGGTCAGCAATCTGGGCGTGCTGCCCGAGCCGCCGACGTTCGATGGCAGCGGGACCGAGCCGCTGTGGCTGGCGCCCCCCTGCCCGATGCCGCGCGGCCTGGCCGTCGGCGCGGTCAGCGTGGCCGGGCGGCTCTACCTGTCGGTCCGCTACCGGCTGGCCCTGATGGACCAGGCCGCCGCCGAAGACTTCACGGCCTGCTTCCGGGCCGCGATCGCCGAACTGGCCCGGCCGGGACCGGCGGTCGCCGCGGAGGCGCCGTGACCCACTTCGGCGTCGCGATCGCCCTGGTCGCCACCACCATCTACAACGTCGGCTTCGTGCTGGAGAAGCGGGCCCTGACCTACCTGCCCGCGATCGACGCGCACCGGATCTGGTCCCTGCTGCGCACGCTGTTCACCGCGCCCGGCTGGCTGGCCGGGTTCGCCCTGATCCTGTCCGGCATGGTGCTCCAGCTGGTGGTGTTGTCGCTGGAGCCGCTGACCGTGGCCCAGCCGCTGCAGGCGTCCGGGGTGGTGGTGACGATCGTGCTGTCCCGGCTGGTGCTGCGGGAACGGCTGGGCCGCACCGAGGTCGTGTGCATCACCGTGCTGGTCGTCTCGGTGGTGCTGCTCAGCCTGTCCAGCGGGCACGGCTCGGACGCGGGCACCCACGCCGACGGCCTGAGCGTGGCCCTGGCCGCGCTGCCCGGGATCCTGCTCGGCCTGGTCATCTACGGCTCGGCCCAGCGGGCGGCCCGGGCCCGGCACCGCTTCCGGCGCGGGGTCTCCGGGGTCAGCTACGGCCTGTGCGCCGGCCTGATGTACGGGGTGGCCGGGCTGGCCCTCAAGGCCCTGTCGGCCAACTTGTTCTCCGGCCACCGCACCCACTCGCTGCTGGCCGCCGCCGCCCTCTCTCCTTATCTCTATGTGGCGCTGGCCTGCATGGGGGCCGGGCTGGTCCTGTTCCAGACCGCGCTGCAGCGCAGCCCGGCCTCGATCGTGGTCCCGCTCGGCGCCATCATCAGCACCGGCTACCTGATCGTCATCGGCTCGTGGCTGTTCCACGAGCGGCTGCCGTCCAGCCCGGTGCTGCTGGCCATGCGCTTGACCGGCGGCATCGCCGCCGTGTTCGTCCCGGTCGTCCTGACCGTCGCTGCCGAGCGGGGTGCCGCCCGCCCGCAACCTGCCGCCGGAAGCGGCCCGCTGGCGGCGCCGCTTCCCTCCACCGAAAGGCCACCTGCCATGAGCCTGGACCCGCTACTGCTGGACCTGCTGGCCTGCCCGATCGACAAGCAGGCTCTGCTGTACCTGGCCCAAGACGGTCTCCTGTACAACCCGCGGCTGCGCCGCCTCTACCACGTACGCGACGACATCCCGGTCATGCTGGCCGACCAGGGCGAGACCGTGTCCGACGAACGGCACCTGGACCTGCTGCGCCGGTCCGCGGCCGGGGAGGCCCACCCCACGCTTCAGCTCTCGCTGCGTGACGCGCTGGTGCCGTACGTGTCTGACCTGCGAGGGCATTCGGAACAGGCCGGGGATTCCGGGGATTCCGGCGAGGACGCAGCTTAGGTTCGGTGGTTTCAGGTGAGTGTTCGTAACGTCTTCGCCCGCGCTGGTGCGGGCACCGGGGCCGAGCGCGCCGATGGTGCCGAGCCCGGCCGGCTGGAGCCGGACGGCCCCGAGAACGGCCCGCCGCCCGAGCCGCCCGCGCGGGTCGCGACCCGGCGGCAGGAACGCGGCCGGCTGTCGGTGGTGCTGCTCGGCCTGGGCGCCTTCCTGGTCGTGATGGCCGCGCTGCTGCGGTTCTACGCGGCCCCGCAACTGATCGCCGCCCCGGACGACGTGTACGAGACCGACACCCTGGTGTCGCCGCACGCCTCCTACTTCGACGAGGGCGCGCTGGTGACCCGGCACGACGTGTCGCTCACCTACACCCTGACCGTCCGCGGCGACCAGCGGGCCAGCAGCGGCAAGATCGCGGTCTGGGACTCGTTCGCGTCGCTGGCCGACCCCAAGCGGCACAACGTGGTCAACTCCGTCTACCAGCGTTCGGCGTTCGACCGCCGCACCGGCCAGATGGTCCAGTGCTGCGGGGCTTCGGTCAACGACAGCACCCAGATCAAGCAGACGGGCATCGGGCTGTTCTGGCCGATCGGCACCAAGAAGCAGACCTACACCGTCTTCGACAACAACAGCATGAAGTCCTGGCCCGCCCACTACGTCGGCGAGACCAAGGACACCGG
>DASXJM010000522.1:0-3959 GCA_036497405.1 Streptosporangiaceae bacterium
AGCCGCTTGGCCCACACCAGGTAGACCGCGATGGCCAGGTTGAGGATGAACGTGATCAGCTTCAGCGCCGAGACGCCCTTGGCCAGCTCGTCGACCTCATACGGGATGAACACGATGGTGGCGATGAACGTCAGGTACTCCGCCCACCGCTTGGCCAGCCACAGCCCGACCGCCTCGATGCCCTCCAGGCAGGCGTAGGCCGCGACTGCGACCCCCAGCAGGTGCAGGTTATTGGTGCTGACCGCGAACAAGCGCTGCAGGTCGTGCACGATGCCGTGGTGGGTGGGGTTGACCGGGCCGCCGAAGCCGCCCTGCAGGTCGTCGAGGATCTTGGTGAAGTCAGCGTTCAGGGCCACCTTGTTGCTGGCGAACAGGAAGATCGCCGCGGCCAGGGCGGACAGCACCAGGAAGTGGATCAGCCGGTCCACCGCGATGAGCCGCAGCACGTACTTGTCCCGCAGCGGGCGCCCGCGCAGCGGCACGGTCACCTCCGACCGCTTCGGCGGGAACCGGGTCGCGGGCTTGACCGGCGGGGTCAGCGCGATCCACGAGTCGCAGCGCAGGCAGCGGTACCAGCGCAGCCCGCCGAAGTCCCGCGCGAACAGGTCGTCCTCCGGCCGGAGTTCGGCCGCGTCGATGCCGAGCAGTTCGTGGCCGTGCAGCCCGCAGCCGATGAGCTCGTAGCGCAGCTTCGGGCGGTACCGCCGGGGCCGTTCCGCTCCCGGCGGGATGACCGGCCCGGCCGCGTCCCCAGTCGTCATCCCCGGAGGCTACCCGGTTGCCCGCTACCGTAACGGAGCCCTGGCCCTACCGACGATCCAGCACGAGTTCGGCATGGCCCCGGCCGACCTGCAGTGGATCGTCACCGGCTACGCGCTGACCTCCGGCTCGGCGCCCCCGCGTCGCTGACCGCGCTCATCGCATCCGTCCTGCTCATGACCGCTTTTATCCATATCGAAGGTCACTCCCGCGAGCCCATGCCGCCCCTGGGCATCTTCGCCGCCCCGGCCCGGCGGGCGGCGGTCGTGGCCATGCTGATGATGGGCGCGATCCTGGCCGGCTACGTCTGCTTCATCTCCCAGCGGCGCCCACGGCCGGCACCGCGCCCGCCGTCAGCTGCGGGTGGCGGCCGGCTCGAAGTAGTGGCCCTCGTCGAGGTCGGCGATGAGCCCGGGGTGGGTCGGCTCCCAGCCCAGCAGGTCCCGGCTGGGGGCGGTCGGCATGGTGATGTCCATGGTGATGAACGGGAAGCCCCGGAAATGGTCGCCGGCCTGGTTGGCCGGGACGCTCTCCGCCGGGATGTCCAGGTGGCGGGCGATGACCCCGGCGATCTCCCGGACCTCGATCCCCTCCTCGGCCGCGCCAAACACCTGTGATCCGGCCGGGGCCTGCTCCAGGGCCAGACGGAAGAGCACCGCGAGGTCCAGCGTGTGGACGGCGGGCCAGCGGTTGGTGCCGTCGCCGACGTAGCCGGAGACCCCGGCGGCGCGGGCGATCCCGATCAGGGTCGGGAGGAAGCCGTGCTGGTCCTGTGAGCTGTGGGTCACCGGCGGGACCGCGACCAGGATCGTGCGTATGTCCCGCTGGCTCAGGCTGACGACTTCGCGCGAGACCATCGAACGCGGGTTGGCGTTGATGACCGCGTCCCGCTCCGGGTTCCCGGTCGGGGCCAGGCCGATCCCGATCAGGGTCTTGCCCGTTCCGGCCAGGGCGTCGCCGAAGGCCCTGACCACGGCCAGGTCCTTGGCGGCCGCCCCGGCGAAGTCCCCGGCCATCATGTCGTGGTCGAAGGCCAGGTGGATGACGGCGTCATGGTCGGCCGCGGCCAGCCCCAGAGTGTCCGGGTTATCGAGGTCGCCCCGGTACGCCTCAGCCTCCATGGCCTTGACGGCGGCGGCCGAGGCGTCGGACCGGGCCAGCCCGGTGACCTCGTGCCCGGCCTTGATCAGTTCGGGCACCACGGCCGAGCCGATGTGACCGCTGGCGCCGGTGACGAAAACCCGCATGACAACCTCCTGAAATGATGTGACTCGGTAACGTCGACGTTAGCACCGTGACGTTACTAAGTCACATCGTCTATGCTGTGGGGGTGGCGCGCTGGGAACCGAACACCAAGGAGCGGCTGGTCCAGGCCGCCCTGGACCTGTTCGCCGAGCAGGGCTACGACGCCACCACGGTCAACGAGATCGCCGAGCGGGTCGGCGTGACCAAGATGACGTTCTTCCGGCACTTTCCCGACAAGCGGGAGGTGCTGTTCGCGGCCGGCCAGGAGGTGCACAGCCAGATCCTGGCCGACGCCATCGCCGCCGCCCCCGACCTGGCCACCCCGCTGCAGGCCGTCGCGGCGGCCCTGGACGCGCTCAGCGCCACCTTCACCGACGACCGCCGCGAGTTCGCGGCCCGCCTGCGCGTCGTCGTCGCCGGCCAGCGCGAGCTGCGGGAACGCGCCGCCTCCAAGCACAACGGCCTGGTCGAGGCCACCGCCGAAGCCCTGGCCAAGCGCGGCGTCCCCGACCTGACCGCCACCCTGGCCGCCGAGCTGGGCCTGCGCGCCTTCGACCGTGCCTTCGCCCACTGGGCCGACCCGGCCAGCTCTCAGCCGCTCACCGACCTCACCCGCCAGTCCTTCGACGAACTCCGCGCCGCGTCCGCCGCCCTCGCCTAACCGGGTCCAGGCTGGCCCGCCGGATGATAATCGCGGAGAATCTCTACCATGACCACACCAGATGCCCCCGAACTGGTCATCAGCCGCGCAGACGGGCGAGACGACGGTGAGGACTGGACCGAGGACTTCCAGCAGCTTCCGGGCGATGCAGGCATATCAATCATCCTGGAGTCGACCTCTCAGCCCAGTCGCGGGCCCCGGCTGCACAAGCATCCCTACGCGGAGACGTTCATCATCAGACGCGGCAGCGCGACGTTCACCATCGGCTCCAGCCAGGTGATCGGCCGTGCTGGCCAGGTACTCGTTGCCCCGGCCGAGACACCGCACAAGTTCTCGACCGGACCCGACGGTTACGAAGCCGTGCACATCCATGCCAGCCCCCGCTTCATTACCGACTGGCTCGAGTAGCCTCCCCCCGGGCGACCGGGGAATCCGGGCGCGATGAGCCTGCCTGTCACCGCCGGCTGTCGGCCTGGCCGAGCATCGCGTCGAGTTCGGGGTCGGTCCCGACCTGCCGGACCTCCTGCGCGCAGCGGCAGGCGACGGCGATCTTGGCCGCCCACTGCAGGGCCTCTGCCCGGGAGGGCACGTCGACGAGCGTGAATCCGCCGATGGCCTCCGGGTACGGGCCGTCGGTGACCGCCCCGTCGGTGGCCACGATGCTGGCCGGCTGGCTGGCCAGCCCGCCGGCCGACACGTACACGCCGGCGTTGACGGCCTCCTGGACCACCGCGTGTGCGGCCTTGCCCACGGCGGGCGCGTCGACCTCGGGGATGTGGTCCATCGCACGGGCACCGAAAGAGATCAGGTACTGCGTCATGCGCGACTCCGTGGTCGTTGTCTCGGCGGCCCGCTCCGGCCGCGTCCTGACTTAACCGACGACCAACTCGCCCCGGATCCATCGCTGGGCCCGGAGAAATTTCACGGGTCCCCCCGTTCGGCCCGGCGAGAGCCAGGTGACCCGTGTTCGCGCTACCGGACCGGCGGGGGAGTGCCGGCCGCGGTGGCGGCCAGGCCAGGGTCCCAGTTGCAGGCGGCGCACGCCTGCTGGAACGCGGCCCGGGCGAAGGCGACCGCGGTACCGTGCGGGTCGTCGGCGGCGCGGACATCGTCCCAGGTGAGCACGAACTCGCCCAGGGCCCCGTCCCAGTGCGCGCCCGGCACCGACAGTGCCGCGTTACTGAACCCGTCGACGGCTGGGTGGGCGTAGGCGTAGAACCCGGCCTGCCCGTGCCGGGGGTCGCCGGGCCACCAGCCGACCGCGACCTCCTGGGCGTCCATGGCGTTGCGCATG
>DASXJM010000523.1:0-4453 GCA_036497405.1 Streptosporangiaceae bacterium
AACGGCACCCCACGCCAGCGGTCGTTGTCGATCCAGAGCTGAGCGGCCACGTACGTGTTCTGGTTCGAGTGTGGGTCTATCCCCTGTACGTCGCGGTAGCCCTCGTACTGGCCCAGGATGACGGCCTTGGGGTCGAGGGGCCGGAAGCAGCCGATCACCTCTTCCCGCGCCGACTGCAGGTCCTCGGCGTCCAGGCTGGCCGGTGGCTCCATGGCCACCTCCGCCGCGACCTGGAACAGGTGAGTGACTAGCATGTCCAGCACCGCGCCGGTAGCGTCGTAGAACCCGGCCCGGTCGTCGATGTTGAGCGTCTCCGGCACGTCGATCTGGACGGATTCGATGTGCTCCTTGCTCCACATGGCCGCGAACAGCCCGTTGGCGAAGCGGAGCACGTGCAGGTCCTGGGTGGCTTCCTTACCCAGGAAGTGGTCGATCCGGTAGACCTGCGACTCATCCAGCACCGAGTGCACGACCTGGTCGAGTTCCTCGAAGTTCTGCTGCGAGGTGCCGAACGGCTTCTCGTAGACCACCCGGGCGTCCTTGGCCAGACCGTGCTGGCCCAGGGCCTGGGTCAGCTCGGTGAAGGCCACCGGCGGCACGGCCAGGTAGTGCACCAGCTGCGGGTGGCCGCCCAGCCGTTCCTTGGCCTTGGCCAGGTTGTCCAGCAGGCTGCCGGGGTCGTCGGAGTTGAAGCCGCCGCCGGCGAAGTACACCCGCTGGGAGAAGTCCTGCCACTGGGACGGCTCAGGCTTGGGCCCGAACTCCTCCAGCACGTCGTGGAAGTGGGACCGGAAGTCCTCGTGGGCCACATCGCCACGGCCGTTCCCGACCAGCAGCCACTCCTGGGGCAGGAGGTGCTCCAGCCACAGCTTGTAGAAGGCGGGCAGGACCATGCGCTTGGCGAGATCGCCAGTGGCGCCGAACAGCACGAAGATGGTCGGGCCCGGGTCCGGGCTGGCTGAAGAGCCGGTGGAGGAACCGGCCGTCGAGGCAGTTGTCTGGGTCGCCATGGTCCATAACCTAGTGAGCTGCCCTTGTCACGCAACTCCCGGGTGGCAAAGGTGGAGGGTATGGGCGTAATGAACACTGACCAAGCCTCCGCCGCGGCCGAAGTGGCGACCCGGATGGCCGACGCCGCGACCGCCTGGCTGGCCGCGCTGAACCCCGAACAGCGGGCGGTGGCCACCCGGCCGGCCCCGGGCACCGGCGCCGAATCGGAGACGGAACGGCAGCGGTGGTTCTACACCCCGACCGACCACGGCGGCCTGACCCTGGGCGCGCAGTCCGCGGCCCAGCAGCGGCTGGCCCACCAGCTGGTGGCCTCGGGCCTGTCCCGGCCCGGCTACGTCACCGTGGCTACCATCATCGGGCTGGAGAACGTCCTCGACCACACCGAAGGCTGGGTGGCCGACTGGGAACGGGAACGCGGGCGTGACCCCGAGCTGTACTACCTGCGCGTGTTCGGCGAACCGGGCAGCCCGGCCTGGGGCTGGCGGTTCGGGGGCCACCACGTCTCCCTGAACAACCTGATCGTGGACGGCCAGGTCCGGGCCACGACCCCGTGTTTCCTGGGCGCCGACCCCGCCGTGTCCCCGCTGCTGGGGCCGGAGCCGCTGCGCCCGCTGGCCGGGGCCGAGGACCTGGCCCGGGAGCTGATGCGCTCGCTCGGCCCGGACGCCGAAGCCCGGGCCACCCTGCACTCGCGGGCCCCGTCCGACATCGTGGGCGGCAACCGCCCCCGGCTGGCCGACGGGGACGAGATGATCCGGCTGCGGCACATCTGGAACGGTCAGTTCACCGTCCCGGCCGTGGTCGACAAGCTGCTGGAGGTGGACAACGCGGCCGAGGACGCCACCGGGTACGACGCCGGCGACCACCGCGAGGTGGCCCTGACCGCCCAGCCCCGGGGCCTGGCCGCCCGCGACCTGGACGACGGCCAGCGCCGCCAGCTGCGCCGCCTGCTGGCCTGCTACCTGGGCCGGGTCCCGGACCCGCTGTCGCCCCTGGGTGACTACGACGACGAACGGACCTTGGACGGGGTCCACCTGGCTTGGGCCGGTCCGGTGGCCCCGGGGCAGCCGGTCTACTACCGGCTGCAGGGCCCCGGGCTGCTCATCGAGTACGACAACGTCCAGCGGGGAGCCAACCACGCGCATTCGGTATGGCGCGACCCGGAGTCCGACTTCGGTTTGGATGTGCTCGCGGCGCACCGGGCCGCCCACCACTGAGCCCGGGCGACCCGCCGGCCGGTCAGGTGCCCAGGGTGCCTCGCAGGACGCTGACCTTGGAGTGGGCCGGGTCACCGTTGTTGGCCTGCAGGCTGATGTCCACGGCCGAGTAGCCCGCGGTCAGGCCGGCCGCCACGCTGAACCGGGCCTGGCCGGACGGGGGCAGGTCGCCCATCGGCATCATCTTCAGCGTGGCCGGGTCGAGCAGCCAGACCTCGTAGTAGTGACCCGGGCCGGGGGTGGGCAGGCCGGCCGTGGAGATTTCCACGTCGCGGGCGCCCGCGGCGGCGGTCACGGTGACCTGGCCGCTGGCCTGGGCCGGGGCCTGCAGCGGGTGCAGGGCGGCCCGGGCCACCTGGGCCGGGCCGGAGCCGGACAGGCCGAGGCCGGCCGCGATGGCTCCGGCCACCACGATGACGGCCGCGGCCACGGCGGCCAGGCGACGGCGGTGGCCGGTGCGCCGGTGGTGCCTGGGCCGGCGGGTGATCTCTTTCAGCCATTCAGGGGTCGGTGAGGTTTCTGTGGCTAGCGGGGTCTCTGTGGTTGATGGGGTTTCTGGGGTTTTAGAGGTGACTGGGATGGCTGGGGCGGAATGGTTTCGGGCGGGCAGCTGCTCGACGCGGGCGGCGGCGCGCAGGACGCTGGTCGCCACCACCATCGAGACCAGCTCCTGGCGGCACTCGGGGCAGGCGCGCAGGTGGGCGGCCAGGATCAGGGTCTGCTCCCGGCCGCACTCGCCGGCCAGCAGCGCGGGCAGGTCGTCCGCGACGTGAGCGGGCTCCGGACCGGTCATAGAGCCCTCCCTTCCATAATGGTCGCGAGCCGGCGCAGGCCGCGGGACACTCGGGCCTTGACCGTGCCCAGCGGGATGCCGAGCTTCTCGGCGATCTCCCGCTGGGTCAGCTGGCCGAAGTAGGCCAGTTCTATCGCCTCACGCTGTTCGGGTGACATCTGGAGCAGGGCGGCGCGGATCTCGGCCGCCCAGGCCAGCTGCTCAGCCAGCTGGTTACCGTCCTCCCCGGCCAGGTCGCGGACCACGCTCACGTCGACCACCCCGCGCCGGCGGCGCAGGGCGTCGATGGCCCGGCGGCGGGCGATGGCGAACAGCCACGGCTCGAACCGGCGGCCCGGGTCGAGCTGGCCGCGGCAGCGCCACACGTCCAGGAACGTGTCCTGCAGGACGTCGTCCACGTCGGCGGGCGGCACGAACCGGTGCAGGTAGCCGCGCACCGAGGGACCGTAGCGGTGGTAGCACTCCTCCAGGGCGCGTTCGTCCCCGGCCACGAGGCGCTCGCCGACCGGGGACGGCTCGTTCACCACGCTCACCGGCCCGTACCGGCCGGGGCTGGGCTGGCCGGGGCTGGGCTGGCCGGGGTGGCGACGATGACGATGTTGTCCAGGTACAGGTGGGTGGCCTCGTCGTAGTCCCCGCCGCAGCTGATCATGACCAGCTCCGGGGCCCCCTGCTGGGACAGCAGCCCGGACCCGGCCAGGTCATCCTGGGGCAGCATCCGCCGCTGGGTCACGGTGTAGGCGGCGACCCGGCCGGCGGCGGTGGTGACGCGGACCGTGGCCCCGGCCTGGAGGTCGTTGAGGCGCAGGAACGCGCCGGCCACGCCGTGGTCGTCGATGTGCCCGGCCAGCACGGTGGTGCCGTCCTGCCCGGGGGCCGGGCCCTGGTCGTACCAGCCGACCTGGGCCGGGGGCGGGATGTCGAGGGCCCCGCCCGGGCCGATGCCCTCGGGCACGATCCGGGCCCGCACCCCGAGCGCGGGGATGGCCACCGCGACCGGCGGTGACGCCGTGGCCCCGGTCACCACCGAGTTACCCGCGCCCGCCGGGCTCGGGGTGACCGGCGGGCGCGACGGGGCCGGGGCGGCCGGGGTCGCCGCGGCGGCGGGCGGGGTGGCCGCGGCAGCGGGCGGAGCCAGCCGGACCGGGGTCGGCACCGACCAGGCCGCCCAGACCGCGACGGCGCCGGCCGCCAGAGCGGCCGACGCCAGCAGCCCGAGCAGACCCCGGGCCCGTCGCGAACGGAAGGACGGCACCTGGGTCAGCCGCGCCGGGTCCCGGGGCGGACCAGGCGGACGGAGAACGCGACCCCGGCCGCGGCCACCGCCAGCAGGGCGGCGAACAGGCCGGTCGGCAGGCCGTGGTGGGTGGCGGCCGGGCTGGTGCCGGTCACCACCATGCCCGGCATGCCGGACAGCGAGACCGTCTGCACG
>DASXJM010000524.1:0-1554 GCA_036497405.1 Streptosporangiaceae bacterium
GTACAGCATCTCCTGCATGCCCGGGCCGCCGCGCGGTCCCTCGTAGCGGATGACCACCACGTCGCCCGCCTCGACCTTGCCGCTCAGGATGCCGTCGACCGCGTCCTCCTGGCTCTCGAAGACCCGGGCCGGCCCCTCGAAGGTCAGCAGTTCCTCGGGCACGCCCGCCGTCTTGACGATCGCGCCCTGCGGAGCCAGGTTGCCGTACAGGACGGCCAGGCCGCCGTCGGCGCTGTAGGCGTGGTCCACTTCCCGGATGCAGCCACCCTCCCGATCCAGGTCCAGCTCCTCCCAGCGGGCCGACTGCGAGTACGGCTGGATGGTGCGGATACCGCCCGGGGCGGCGTGGTAGAGCTCCACGGCCTCGTCCCGGACCGAGTCCGAGCGCACGTCCCAGGCGTCCAGGAACTCCCGCAGGGTGGTGCCGTGCACGGTCTGCACGCTGGTGTTGAGCAGGCCGGCCCGGTCCAGCTCGCCCAGGATGGCCGGGATGCCGCCGGCCCGGTGCACGTCTTCCACGTGGTAGTTGCTGCTGGGCGCGACCTTGCACAGGCACGGGACCCGCCGCGACAGCTCGTCGATCTCCTTGAGGCCGAAGTTCGCCCCCGCCTCGTGGGCCGCGGCCAGCAGGTGCAGGATCGTGTTGGTCGAGCCGCCCATGGCCACGTCCAGGGCCATCGCGTTCTCGAATGCGTCCCGGCTGGCCACCGCCCGCGGCAGCACCGAGTCGTCGTCCTCCTCGTAGTACCGGCGGGTCAGCTCGACGATGGCCGCGCCGGCCCGCTCGAACAGCCCGCGCCGGGCCGCGTGCGTGGCCAGCGTGGTGCCGTTGCCGGGCAGGGCCAGGCCGATCGCCTCGGTCAGGCAGTTCATTGAGTTGGCGGTGAACATGCCCGAGCAGGAGCCGCAGGTCGGGCAGGCCGACTCTTCCATGTCGAGCAGTTCGGCGTCGGACACCGACGGGTCGGCCGAGGCGACCATGGAGTCGATGAGGTCGAGCTTGCGGCCGGGCGTGTTGGTCACGGCCGCCCCGACCGGCTTGCCCGCCTCCATCGGCCCGCCCGACACGAACACGGTCGGGATGTTCAGCCGCATGGTCGCGATGAGCATGCCGGGCGTGATCTTGTCGCAGTTGGAGATGCAGATCAGCGCGTCCGCGCAGTGCGCGTTGACCATGTACTCGACCGAGTCGGCGATCAGCTCGCGGCTGGGCAGCGAGTACAGCATGCCGCCGTGGCCCATGGCGATGCCGTCGTCGACCGCGATCGTGTTGAACTCGCGGGGGATGGCCCCGGCCGCCTTGACCGCGTCCGAGACCACCCGGCCGACGTCCTGCAGGTGGACGTGGCCGGGCACGAACTCGGTGAAGCTGTTGGCTACCGCGACGATCGGCTTTCGCCCGATGTCTTCACGGGCGACGCCCGTGGCCCGGATCAGGGCCCGGGCGCCTGCCATGTTTCTGCCGTGCGTGACAGTGCGAGACCGAAGCGGTGGCATGACCGGTCATCTCCGAAGTTCAGCTGAAGGGCGCAGGGAAGCCCCTGCTCGCAGGTT
>DASXJM010000525.1:0-18422 GCA_036497405.1 Streptosporangiaceae bacterium
GGGCCGATGTCGACCACCCAGTCGGCGGCCCGGATCGTGTCCTCGTCGTGCTCGACCACGATCAGCGTGTTGCCCAGGTCGCGCAGCCGGGTCAGCGTGCCGATCAGCTGCTGGTTGTCCCGCTGGTGCAGCCCGATCGACGGCTCGTCCAGCACGTACAGCACCCCGGACAGCCCGGAGCCGATCTGGGTCGCCAGCCGGATCCGCTGCGCCTCCCCGCCGGCCAGGGTCGCGGCCGGCCGGTCCAGGGCCAGGTAGCCCAGGCCGACGTCGGTCAGGAACCCGAGCCGGGCCCCCGCCTCCTGCCGGACCCGGGCACTGATCTGCTCGTCGCGCGGGCTCAGGGTCAGTCCGGACAGCCACCGCGCGGACTCGCGCACCGGCATCGCGGCCACGTCCGCGATCGAGGCGCCCGCGATGGTGACGGCCAGGATCTCCGGCCGCAGCCGGGCCCCGCCGCACGCCGGGCACGGCACCGCCCGCATGTAGCCCTCGAACTTTTCCCGGGCCGAGTCCGACTCGGCTTCGGCGTAGCGGCGCTGGATCCAGGGCAGCACGCCCTCGAACCGCACCCGGTACGTGCGGTCCCGTCCGGACCGGGTCCGGTAGCTGACCCGTACCTGCTCCCCGGTGCCGTGCAGCACCGCGTCCCGGGCCGCCTCGGGCAGTTCGTCCCACGGCGTGTCCAGGCTGAACCCGCCCGACTCGGCGGCCGCTTCCAGCAGCCGGGTGAAGTACTCCCGCTCCTGCCAGGTCGCCCAGGGCGCGACCGCGCCCTTGCTCAGGGGCTTGCTGCCGTCCGGTACGGCCAGGGCCGGGTCGGCTTCCATCTGGGTGCCCAGGCCCCCGCACACCGGGCAGGCGCCCTGCGGCGAGTTGAACGAGAACGCCCGCGGCTCCAGCTCATCGTCCAGGCTCACCGGGTGGCCGTTGGGGCAGGACAGGTGCTCGGAGAACCGCCGTTCCCGCTCCGGGTCGTCGGCGGGCCGGTCCACCAGTTCGGCCAGGACCACCCCGTCGGCCAGCTTGAGCGCGGTTTCGACCGAATCGGTGATCCGGGCCCGGCTGGAATCCCGGACCACCAATCGGTCGACCACCACTTCTACTGAAGGTCGCTTCGCCGGGTCCAGAACCGGTGCGGCGTGCAGCGGGTACACGGTCCCGTCGACCCGCACCCGGGCGTACCCCTTGTTGCGCAGGTCCTCGAACACGTCCTGCCCGTCGGCCTGAACGTCCGGCGCGACCGGGGCCAGCAGGTAGAACCGGGTCCCCTCCGGCAGGTCCAGCAGCTCATCCACGATCTGCTGCGGCGTCTGCCGGCTGATCAGCGCCCCGCACACCGGGCAGTGCGGCTGACCGATCCGCGCCCACAGCAGGCGCAGGTGATCGTAGATCTCGGTGATCGTGCCCACCGTCGACCGGGGGTTGCGCGACCCGGACTTCTGGTCGATCGCCACCGCCGGGGCCAGCCCCTCGATCGCGTCGACGTCGGGCTTGTCCAGCTGGCCCAGGAACTGGCGGGCATAGGCCGACAGCGACTCGACATACCGGCGCTGACCCTCGGCGAAGATCGTGTCAAAGGCCAGGCTCGACTTGCCCGAGCCGGACAGCCCGGTAAAAACGATCATGGCCTCGCGCGGCAGGTCCAGATCGACGTTACGCAGGTTGTGCTCACGCGCACCACGGACAATCAAACGGTTCTTCACCAGCAGCTTTCTGACGGGTGGTGGCGGCTCCACCCCGACCCTTTTAGAACACTTTTCCCAGCCTGTTCCTTCCCGCCCGCGGTGGCCCCGGAACCGGTGGCCCGGCTGGCTGATCGGGCTGGTCAGCGGCGTGAGGACACCAGGGTCGCGAACACCACGGTGCTGCTCAGGTAATGGCCGGTGTTGAAGTCGAATGCGCCACCGCAGGTAATGAGATGCAGCGCCGCGTAGTGCGACCGGCCGTAAATGGTTTTGGTCGGGAAATCGTCCTTGGCGTACTCGCGCACCCCGGTGACCCGGAAAACGGCGGTCACCCCGTCGGCCAATCTGACATCGATGCTGTTTCCCGGCCGCAGCGCGCCGAGACGGAAAAACACCGCCGGTCCCTTCAGGGTGTCGACGTGTCCTTCAATGACCGAGGAGCCGATCTCCCCGGGGGTGGCCGAGTACTTGTACCAGGCCGCTTCCATGGGCCGGTTGTAGACCGACGGAACAGCAATGGTGCCGTCGCGGTTCAGGCCCAGATGCAGCAGGCTGGACCGCACGCCGATGGCCGGGATGCTGACCGCCACCGGTTCCGAGCGCGGCAGCCGGGGGCCCCGGGCGCCCGCGGTCGACCCGGCCGCACCCTTCCCGGGCTGCGGCGCGTGTACCTGCGACAGCGCGGCCACCCCGAAGGCGGCGGCCCCGCCCACGATCAGCAGCACGGCCGCCACCCCGGCCAGCCGGGCCCGCCAGTTGACCGGTGGCCGCGGTGGCGGCGAGAAGCCGGCGCCGGAGGTAAAGACAACACGAAACCCGGCTATGCGCCGCCACTCGGGCTCCGCCAATGCCGTCCCTCCCGCCGTCTTCCCCAAAAGACCCTGCTCGCGTAGCCTAATATTCCAGTGGAAAATAGGCCATTGCGCACCCAGCGGGCCCACCTGGCGTCCTATTTTGCCGGGGGCGCTTTTGGAGTGCCGCTCGCGGTCCGGTCCGGCCACCGTTACGCTTGCCACGCCGTTTCTTCAGCGAATGCCGGTTTGTTTAAAGCCAGGATGGGGAACAGCCCATCATCGCGCGGATAATCCGGGGTAATCGGGAGGTTTCATGCGGATCCCAGCGAGGCTGGCCGCCGTGTTGTGCAGCACCGTGACGGTGTGTGCCGCGCTGGCCACCTCGGCCTGCACCGGGTCCACAGGATCGCCGAACGCCAACGGCTCGGGGTCGGCCACCTTCTTCACGGCCAACGCCCCGGGCTCGGGCACCGCCAGCGGGGGCTCCGGCTCCGGTTCGGGCTCCGCCCTGCCGGTCACCCCCACCCCGAGCGCGGTGCCCTCGGCCTCCCCGTCCCCCTCACCCAGCCCGTCGGCGTTCGCCCCCATCGGCGCCCCGTCCACCGGGGGCGGCGGCACGGCCGGCCTGCAGCACGTGACGCTGTTCGGCCTCGGCGCCCTGGCCCTGCTGGCCGGCCTGGCCAGCCTCATCTACCGCCGCCGCGCCCTGCGTCGCTGAATTGGGCGGGCTGAGCTGGGCCGTTGAGCTGGGCTGTTAGTCCTGCACCCGCAATTCGAGCGGGGTGATCCCGCCCGCGCTGATCGGCACGATGTCCATCGGGCAGGCCGACAGTACGACCAGGCAGTCCCGCTCGGCCCGGAACGCGATGAAGTCGCCCGGACGGCTGGACGCCGGGTGTGAGACCAGCGTCCCGTCCGGTTCCGGCCGCACGTCCATGAACACGTTCAGCGGCTGCGGCACCGTGGCCACCTCGACGCCGTGCGCCCGCAGCGCCTCGGCCAGGTTCCCGGCGCAGGACCGGTGCCCGGGCGCCGCCCCCAGCCCGGCGTAGCGAGCCGGGTCGCAGGCCGCGTACAGCGTGTCGTGCCGCCCCGGCGAGGTGTCCTCGACCACGGTCAGGATCGGCCGCCGCCGGTTGGTCAGCACCGGGTCGCCCGGCCCCGGGAACAGCTTCCCGATCGCCGGCCGGGTGTGCTCCGCGCTCGCGTACTCACCCGGGTCGCCCGCATCGAAGGCGAACACATCCCCGACCTGCCCGCCCGCCACGTCGGTCACCCGCACGACCTGCCCGGCCCGCAGCCGGACCGCGCGTCCTTCACCCCCTGGCACCCGTACCGTCTCCGCCACGTCCCTACTATCGCAGCATGAGCTCCCACCAGACCACGCCGTCCGGGCTGCCCCGGGCCCGCTCGATCGGGATTCCGTTCGACGGGGAGCCCGGGCGCAGCAACGCGATCACCGACGTGGGCGGGGTCGAGGTCGGCTACGTCACCCTGGTCGAGGGGTCAGGGCCGATGCGGGTGGGGGAGGGGCCGGTCCGGACCGGGGTGACCGCGATCCTGGCCCGTGGCCGGGACGGCTGGGGGACCGGCTGCACGGCCGGGTTCCACTCCTTCAACGGCAACGGTGAGCTGACCGCCTCCCACTGGCTGGCCGAGACCGGCATCTTGTCCTCAGCCGCGCTGATCACCAACACCTACGCGGTCGGGACCGCCCACCGCGGGGTGGTGGACTGGATCAACCAGAACCGGCCCGGCCAGCTGCCGTGGGAGTTCCCGGTCATCGCCGAGACCTACGACGGCTACCTCAACGACGTCAGCGGCGCCCACGTCACCCCCGGGCACGCGGTCACCGCCATCGACCGCGCCGCCGGCGGTCCCATCGACGAAGGCTCGGTGGGCGGCGGCACCGGTATGTGCTGCTACGGCTACAAGGGCGGCAGCGGCACCGCCTCCCGGCTGGTCGAGATCGGCGCCGGCACCTGGACCGTGGGCGCGTTCGTGCAGGCCAACTTCGGCCGCCGCCGTCAGCTGACCATCGCCGGGCACCCGGTCGGGAAGGACCTCTTGGACGACAACCCGCTGGAAGAGACCGACTGGTTCCTGCCCGCCGGGTCCGGCTCGGTCATCGCGGTGGTGGCCACCGACGCGCCGCTGCTGCCGCACCAGTGCTCGGCCCTGGCCCGCCGCTGCACGCTGGGCATCGGCCGGACCGGGACCAGCGGATCGCACAGCTCCGGCGACATCTTCCTGGCCTTCTCCACCGCCAACCCCGGCCAGCTGAGCAGCGAGTCCGGCCCGGACTCACCCCAGCCCGGCCAGCTGCGCCGGCTGGACTTCCTGGGCTGGGACGACATCGACCCGCTGTTCGAGGCCACCGTCCAGTCGGTCGAGGAGGCCGTCCTCAACGCGCTGGTGGCCAACACCGAGATGACCGGCCGCGACGACCACCGGATGCCCGCCCTGCCCCACGACCGGGTCGCGGCCCTGCTCGGCTAGGGGCTCCGATCGGTCAGGCGGCCGCGGGGGCGGGCAAGCTCACGCCGGTCAGCTTCTCGGCCTCGGCCCACAGCCGGGCGGCGGTGGCAGCGTCACGGGCCCGGCGCGGCGGCTTCACCAGGACCGTCGGCCCGACCAGCCCGCCTCGGCCTCCCGGCCCGTAGTAGCCCCCGTTGACCGCGTCCAGGCTGGTCGCCGCGTACAGCATCGGCTCGGCGCCGGTCCGCACCTCCTGGGAGAACAGCCGGGTGCCGAGCTGCAACGGCGACCACCGGGCCTGGTCCCGGCCCAGGTTCGGCCCGCTGGTCTGCAGGTTGGTCCGGGTGAAGCCGGGGTGGGCGGCCGTGCTCAGCAGGTCCCAGTCCCGCTCGAACGCCAGCGCGGCCAGGTGCTGGGTCAGCATCAGGTCGGCCAGCTTGGACTGGGAGTAGGCGGGCCAGGCCCGGTACCGGCGGCTCCACTGCAGGTCATCGAAGTGAATCCGGCCCACGTTGGCCATCCCGCTGCTCATCGTGGCCACCCGGGGCGCGGGCCCGTCCAGCAGCAGCGGCAGCAGCCGCACGGTCAGCGCGAACGGGCCGAGGAAGTTGCTGCCGAACTGCAGCTCGAACCCGTCGGCGGTCGCCGTCCGGTCCGGCACCGCCATCACGCCCGCGTTGTTGATGAGCACGTTCAGCGGGCGGCCGTCGGTGAGCAGCCCGTCGGCGAACTCGGCCACCGAGGCCAGGTCGGCCAGGTCGACCCGGCGCACCTCCAGCTGGGCCCCGGGGTACTCGGCCAGGATGCCGGCCCGGGCCTGCTCGCCCTTGGCCACGGTGCGGACGGCCATGATCACGTGCGCCCCGGCCGCGCCCAGCCGCCGCGCGGCCTCCCGGCCGGTGCCGCTGTTGGCTCCGGTGATGACGACCAGCTTCCCGGCCTGGTCCGGAACTGAGTACATGACCGCCTCCGCCACCCTCTATAAGACCATCGGTCTCTTACTGTCCCGAAGCTAGCAGACCGCCGGTCTCTACACAAGGGACCGTTGGTCTGTAAAATGCCGGACATGACCGTGTTCCAGCGGGCCCGCAGCGCCGAGCAACGGGAGGTGCGCCGCCGCGCCATCCTCGACGCCGCGGCCGCCATGCTGGCCGAGATGCCGGTGGCCGACGTCACGCTGAACGAGCTCAGCCGCCGCGTCGGCCTGGCCAAGTCCAACGTGCTGCGCTACTTCGAGTCCCGTGAGGCCGTGCTGCTGGAACTGCTCAGCGCCGCCTGGCAGGACTGGCTGGGCGCCCTGACCGGTGACCTGGCCGATGACCGGCATGGGGCGGTGGCGGCGTCCGCGCCGGTCGCGGCCCGGGGCGACCAGGTGGCGGCCACGGTGGCCGGATCGCTGGCGGCCCGGCCCGTGCTGTGCGACCTGGTCAGTGCCCAGGCCACCGTGCTCGAACGCAACGTCTCCCCGCAGGTCGCCGCCACCTACAAGCGCGCCACCATCGCCGGCCTGGCCGACCTGGGGGCTCTGCTGCGCCGCCATCTCCCCGAACTCGGCGAGCCCGAAAGCTTCCGGCTGGCCGGCGCCACCCTGGTCAGCGCCGGTGCGCTGTGGCCGCAGTGCCAGCCTTCCGCGGCCATGCTGGCCGCTTACGAGGCGGATCCCAGCCTGGCCGCCCTCCGGCTCGACTTCCCCGCCGCCCTCCGCGAGATGCTCGAAACGCTCATCTCCGGCGTCCTGGCCCGGGCCGGCCGGTGACTCAGGCTCCCGACATTCGGGAAAAATAGCAGCCCGGGCCGCGCCATCCGGTCACACTGTTCAGGCGTCACATTCACAGCCGGGCGTCGCGGAGGGGCCTGGCGGGCGCTCAGGGGGCACGGTGAGCAGAATTCCAACGACCTGGCTGCTGTGCGCGGCCGGGGTAGCCGGTCTGGCCTGCACGGCCGGCTGCGGCGGTTCCGGCGGCTCGGGCAGTTCCGGCGGTGGCCAGGCCAGCGCGAGCGTGTCATCGGGGAGCCAGCCGTCCGGCGCCGGGGCCAGCTCGGCCACCGCCCCGGGCCGGTCCGCGGCCGAGGCGCTGGCCGGCACGCTGAACAGCCCGCCCGGGACCGCTCCGGTGGTGACGTTCAAGGCCACCGGGTTGTTCTCGGCGACCGGAACGGTCACCCTGAAGCGGTGCAGCCTGTCCAATCACTACCGCTGTATCGCCGACCCCGACCTGGCCCTCGGCCCCGACGTGCTGCACCTGAAGTACGGCCGGAGCATGTTCACCCAGTTCCAGGAGGCCAGCTCCTGCAACGGCTCGTACGCGAACCGGATGCCGTACACGATCACCGGCGGCACCGGCGCCTACGCGGGCGCCTCCGGGCACGGCACCGCCGAGATCGAGTTCGTCGGGACGTTCCAGAAGGTCAACGGCAAGTGCGACTTCGGCGGCCAGGCCAAGCCGATCACCGGCAGCGCCCGGTTGTCCTACGGCGCCCACGGTCCGGTCACCCTGCCTCCCGCGGCCAGCGCGAGTTCCGGGGCGTGAGGCGGACGTGAGCGAGCAGGACCGCCCCCGCCCCGACCTCCCGGCCGACCTTCCGGCCGGGGCCGAAGTCGCCGGCTACCGGGTCGAGGAGCAGATCGGCCACGGCGGCATGGCCGTCATCTACCGGGCCCGCGACGCCCGCCTGGAGCGCGACGTCGCGCTGAAGATCCTGGCCCCGCGCTACGCCCGGGACGACGCGTTCCAGCGCCGCTTCATCCGGGAATCCCGGGCCGCCGCCGCCGTCGACCACCCGCACATCATCCCGATCTTCGCGGCCGGTGAGTCCGGCGGCGTCCTGTTCATCGCCATGCGCTACGTGCCCGGCGGCGACGTGCGCACGCTCATGGCCGAAGAAGGCCTGCTCGCCCCGGCCCGGGCCGACCGCATCCTGACCCAGGTGGCGTCGGCCCTGGACGCGGCCCATCAGCACGGCCTGGTCCACCGCGACATCAAGCCCAGCAACATGCTGCTCGACCTGACCGCGGGCCGCGACGAACTGCACGTGTACCTGGCCGACTTCGGGCTCAGCAAGCGGGTCCTGTCGGTCACCGGGATCACCGCCGCCGGGCAGTTCCTGGGCACGCCGTCCTATATGGCGCCCGAGCAGATCCAGGGCGGCACCGTGGACGGCCGCACCGACCAGTACGCGCTGGCCTGCACGGTGTTCGAGATGCTGGCCGGCGCCCCGCCGTTCGACCGCGACGACGACATGGCCATCGTGTGGGCCCACCTGTCCGACCCGCCGCCGTCGGTGTCGGCCCGCCGGCCCGACCTGCCCGCCGCGGTCGACGCGGTGCTGGCCCGGGCGCTGGCCAAGGCCCCGGAAGACCGCTTCCCGAGCTGCCTGGCCTTCGCCGGGGCGCTGCGGGACGCACTCGGCCTGGGGCGGGTCCCGGCCCGGCCGGCCAGCCCGCCCACCCGCCAGGAGGCGGCGGTCCCGGTCGGGCCGGTCACCGAGACCATGGCTCAGCTGTCCGGCGATCAGCTCGGCCTCCCGCCCGCGGCGACCATGCCGGAACCGGCGCGGGTCCGGCGCGGCCCGGCCCGGTCCCGGCCCTGGTGGCGCTCGCCGGCCGCGCTGATCGTGGCCGCCTGCCTGGTCGTCGGCGGTGCGGCCGGGGGAGTGCTGGCCGCGCTGGGCGGCGGGGGCGGCGGGAGCCCGGAAAAGACCGCCGACGCCGCCAACGGCGTGGCCGCCCCCACCATCCCTGGCTGCAGCACGGCGGTGGCCACGGGCAAGAACCTGACCGGCGTCAAGAGCACGCTGACCACCACCGGCGGCCAGCCGTTCGGCGTGGTCACCACCTCCGACGGTGACTTCTCGTTCGCCGCCCTGGGCAACTCGGTCGCGGTGCTCAGCAACAGCGGCTCGTCGCAGGCCCCCAAGGTGCTGCACACGTTCACGGTCAGCGGGGCCCAGAAGGGCCTGGCCCTGACCCACGACGGGCTGCTGCTGCTCGCGGCCACCAACAGCGGGGCCGCCGTGATCAACGTGGCCGCGGCCGAGCAGGGCAACCCCAACCCGGTGGTCGGCACCCTGACCAGCACTTTCGGTGAGCAAGCGGTCGAGGTGGCGATCTCCGCCGACGACAAGTTCGCGTTCGTCACCCTGCAGGCCGGCGCGGGCATGGCCGTGTTCGACCTGCACAAGGCGCTGGCCACCCAGTCGTTCGGATCGTCCGACGTGGTCGGCAAGGTACCGCTCGGCCAGCAGCCGGTCGGGATGGCCATGTCCCCGGACGGCAAGTCCCTCTACGTGACCAGCATGACCCGCCAGGTGTTCGCCAACCTGGACACCGCGACCGGGCCCGGCACCCTCAGCCTGGTCGACGTGGCCAAGGCCGAGACCGATCCCACCCACGCCGTGCTGGCCACCACCGCGGCCGGCTGCAACCCGGTCCGGGTCGTGCTCTCGGCCAACGGCCGCCAGCTGTGGGTCACCAGCCGGGAGAGCAACGCCCTGCTCGGGTTCTCGGCCGCCGCCCTGCGCGCGAAGGCGGCCCACCCGCTGAACGCCCGGGTGGCCGTGGGCGCGGCCCCGATCGGCCTGGCCCTGATCAAGAACGGCAGCCAGCTCCTGGTCGCCAACACCAACCTGCACGCGGCCCAGCCCGGCACCGGCGCCACCGTGGCCGTCGTCAGCACCTCAGCCGCCCTGAGCAACAGCAGTCACGCCCTGATCGGCACCTTCACCACCGGCCTCGGCCGCGAGTTCGCCCTGTCCCCGGACGGCCGCACCATCCTGATGCCCGACAACACCGACGGCCGCGTCCGAGCCATCAACCTCACCACCATCCCCTGACCCGCTAACGCCCCGGCTACCGCTCGGACAGGACCGCGCCGATTGCGCCCGGCCGCCGCTCGGGCTCCCAACCGCATGGAACGCGCGTTTGATGCGGTAAGAACCGTTGCGAACGCGCGTTCCATGCGGTTGAGCCCGGAGCCCGGAGCCCGAAGCCGCGCCGCCGGCCGGGGGAACGTCAGGGGCTGCCGCCCATGCGGTCGATCAGGGCGCTGCGGGACAGGCCGTACTGGGTGCAGAACTGGTCCAGGGCCGTGATGGTGACGGGATCGGGGAGGGTCCGGGCCGCCGCCTGGGCCGCGTCCGGCAGGCCAGCGCGACGGAGAAGCTTGACGAACTGGTGCTTGGTAAGGTCCATGGGGACCTCCTCGCTACGGAAAGCGGCCCCGGACGCCGATTGGCCGGAGCCCGCCGTCACCCGGGACAACCTCAGAGCGGGCGCAGAAAGTTCCGCTATTCGCGGTTGATTTCCCGGACCAGGTCCAGGGTCTGGCCCAACGTCGCCAGCCGTTCACCCAGCGAACCGCGGAGCTTCACCGACAGCGTGTTGACCCCCGCGTCCCGGTACAAACGGAGCCGCGCGCGGACCGCCTCGACCGGGCCGAGCAGGTTGGTCCGGGCCCCCAGCGCCCGCGGCACGGCGGCCATGGCATCATTTCGGCGCCCGGCCTGCCACAGTTCCTGCACGGCCCGCACCTGGTCGCCGAACCCCTGCCGGGCGAAGGCCTGGTTGTAGAAGTTGGCCGTGTCCGAGCCCATGGCCCCGATGGTGAAGGCGTAGCCCGCCGCGTGCCGGGTCTCGGCCTCGGCCATATCGTCGGTGAACTCGACCGCCACCGGCACCTGCAGGTCCAGGTCGGCCAGGGCCCGGCCGGCCGTGGCCGCGCCGGCCCGGAGTTCATCCAGGAACACCGCCGCCGTCTCCGGCATGAACGTGTTGCCCAGCCAGCCGTCGGCCAGCTCGCCGCACAGCCGCAGGTTGGCCGGGCCGATCGCGGCCACGTAGACGGGCACGGTCACCGGGGGTGCGGCCGGGCGCAGGGTCCGGCCCTGCCCGCCGGGCCGGCGCAGCGGCAGCTGGTAGACCTGCCCCTCGTAGGCCAGCCGGTCGCCGCGGCTGACCATCCGGATGATCTCGATGGTCTCGCGGGTCAGCTGGACCGGGCGCCGGAACGGCACCCCGTGCCAGCCCTCCATCACCTGCGGGCCACTGACCCCGATGCCGAGCCGGAACCGGCCGCCGGACAGCTGCTGCAGCGACATGGCCGAGGTGGCCAGCAGCGCGGGGGAGCGGGCCCCGAGCTGCACGATCGAGGTGCCCAGAGCGATCCGTGAGGTGCGGGCGGCCAAGTAGCCGAGCTGGGTCAGCGCGTCGTGGCCCCAGAACTCCGGCACCCAGGCCGAGTCGGCTCCGAGCCGCTCGGCCTCCCGCACGAACTCGACCTCGGCCGCACCGTCGGCCGAGCCCGCCACGGCCACCCGCAACCCGGGCCTGGGCGCCTGAACCCCCGGCCTGCTCATCGGCCCTGCTCGGCCAGCTCCTTGATCCCGGCCAGGCAGCGCTGCATGTTGGCCTCGTGCTCGGCCAGCCGCCGGGCCACGATCCGTTCCTCCTTGTCCGGCCAGGCCTCGATGGCCGGGGTCAAGCCGGACGGGCCCGGGCCCAGCACCGCCCACTGCCGCAGCCGGGTCCCGCCGTCGTCAGCGTCCAGCTCGAACCCCCACCGGGCCGCCGGGCGGCCGGGATCGCCCACCACCCAGCCGAACGCCCGTGGTTCTTCGCACGCGACCACCGTGCAGGTCGTCTGCCAGGTGCCGACGGCCGGGTGCTGACTGTGCCCGGTGAACCGGGCCCCGGCGCACGGGCCGGCCGTCCCTTCCGCCCATTCGGCGCTGGTCAGTTCGGTGGAGAACCGGGCCGGGAGCCGGATGTCGGTGACCAGCGGCCACACCACGTCCGGGGGCGCGGCCACGTGGACTTCGGCTCGCGCCGTCGGGCTGTCCGCATATTTGACCACGGCTCATTGTCTCCCGTGCCGGCCCGGCTGGGCCGGGCCCAGGTCGGTCAGCGCTATCGGTGCACAGGCCAGGACGGCCTGGCGTCCGTGCCGGCCGCCGTACCACAGGTGCAGTTGCCCCTCCCGCAGCTCACCTTGCGGAGTGGGCTGGGCGGTCCGCCCTGGCCACGGATCGTGGGTGGCCTCGCTGACGTAGTCCTGCAGATCGTCCAGTACCCGCACGCCCACTCCGACCAGCCGGTCGGCCACGGTGCCCGGGAGGACCTCGAAGTACTGCCGCACGTGACTGGCCGACGGCCCCACGTGGTAGGTCCCGGACTGGCCCGGGAACCGTCCCGCCTCGGCCGAGAACCGCAGCATCGCGTGGTCGGCATCGATCCGGAACCCGTCCGGGACGATCCCCGCCAGCCGGTCCGCGAGCAGCGCGATGAGACGATCGACGTCCACCACCACTTTCACGGACCGGCTGCCTGACCTAACACCGGCCGGGTCACCGCGACGGATGGACGACCAGGGCGCTGCCGCCGCCCAGTCGCACCGGCTCGGCGATCGGCTCCAGCTTCCCGCCGCCCAGCACCTGCAGCGCGGTGGCGTCGCCCGGGTAGTAGTCCAGCGGCAGGATCGCCCCTCCGGTCTCGGTGAACTTCTCGTTGTACTGGCTGGTCAGCTGCTTGGCCACCGCGCTGTTGTAGAACAGCGGCTCAGCGCTGGAGGTGGCCGAGTTGGTGTTGCTGACCCGCGGTGCGGCCAGCGCGTCAGGCAGCGACATTCCGAAGTCCACGTGGTTGATCAGCGTCTGCAGGATCGTGGTGATGATCGTGGAGCCGCCGGCCGCGCCGATGGTGAACACCGGCTTGCCGTGCTGCAGCGCGATGACCGGGCCCATGCTGGACCGCGGCTGCTTGCCCCCGGCCGGCAGATTGGGGTCGTGGGCGCCGGACGCGGGCGGGGCGAAGTCGAAGTCGGTCATCTCGTCGTTGAGCAGGAAGCCGTAGCCGGGCACGGTCTGCCCGCTGCCGCCGAAGAAGTTGATCGTGTTGGTGTAGGCGACGATGTCGCCCCACTTGTCGGCGGTCACGATGTTGTTGGTGTGCAGACCCTCATTGGTGGCCTGCCCGCCCGAGGACGGGTTCGAGCAGCCGGTGTACGGCCCGTACGGGTTACCCGGGGCCACCGGGGAGGTCGCCGCGGTGTTGCCGATCAGGCACTGCCGGGTGGCCGCGAACGCCGGGCTCAGCAGTTGCTGCGTGGGCACGTTCTCGAACCGGGGGTCGCCGACGTAGGCGTTGCGGTCGGCGTACGACAGCCGCGAGGCCTCAAGGTAGTGGAACAGCGCGGTGACCCGCGACTCCGAAGACAGGTTGTAGTGGCTGAGGATGTTCAGCGCCTCGCCGACCGTGGTGCCGCTGCTGGACGGCGGGGCCATGCTGTAGATGTCCAGGCCACGGTAGTTCACGTGGGTCGGGGCCTGCACGTGGGCCTGATAGGCCCGCAGGTCGTTCATGGTCATGATGCCCGGCAGCTGAACCGTGGTCTGGCCGGGCGTGGTCACCGGGTGGTCGTCGGCCTGCACGATGGCCTTCCCGATCGGCCCGTTGTACAGGTACTGCGGGCCGTACTTGCCCAGCAGCTCGTACGTCTTGGCCAGGTCGGGGTTCTTGACCAGGGTGCCGACCGGCAATGGCTGGCCCGCGCTGGTCAGCAGCCAGTGGCTGGCCGGGTAGGCCTGCAGCTCGGGCAGTTCGGACTGGGTGAGCTGCTGGAAGTCGGCGTCGGTGCGGAACCCGTTCTTGGCCAGGCTGATCGCGGGCTGCAGGTCGCGGCCCAGGCTCAGCCGGCCGTACTTCTTCAGCGCCGTGGCCCAGGTGGCGACCATGGACGGCACGCCGGTGGACAGCGGCTGGTCGGACGCGTAGTCGTAGTCGTACGGCTGACCGGTCGCGGGGTTGATGAACATGGTGGTGGTGCAGGCCTGCGGGCAGTTCTCCCGACCGTCGATGGTGACCACCTCATGCTGCCTGGCCAGGTAGATCACCATGAAACCGCCGCCGCCGGGACCGGCCACGAACGGGATCGTCACCCCCAGCGCGCTGGCCGTGGCCACCGCGGCGTCGACCGCGTTGCCGCCGCGGGAGAGCGCGTCGATGCCGGCCCGGCTGGCCCCCAGGTCCATGGAGGCCACCCCGCCGCCGGTGCCCACCGCCACCGGCTGTTTAGCGCCGCCGCCACCCCCGCCGCCATGCCCGGCCGAGCTGGCCGCGCTGAACTGCGCGGGCACGGTTATCAGCAGAGCGGACACGGCGGACAGGGAACCGATCACACTCCAGCGGCGACGCAAGCGCATACAGGACCTCTTTTTTGCGGGCGAAGCCCGCATCGGGGGGTCGGGGGGGTCGTCCCCCCCCGGAGTCAAACTGTTCGAAAATGTCGCATCCATACTGGCCCCGCTGGTAGCCAGAGATCAAGCTAGCTACGCGAGGACGACGTCGTCGTACCCGCCGGAGGCCCCCGGCCCGGGCGGTTCGGTGAAAATCTGGTGCGCCTCGGTCCACGCCGCCGTGGTCGTGAACGCTTCCCGCGTGTAGGGCAGGAACACGATGCGCTCGCCGGTGCCGAACGCCCGGACGTCGACCTGGTCCTGGTACTTCTCCGGCACCGCCCGCTGGTGGTAGTGCTTGTACGCCTCGGGGTGCAGGTCGATCTCCATCTGCGCCCGCCGCAGGCCGGCCAGGTACCGGTCCACGTCGCCCCGCGTGACGTCGGCCCCGGTGACCAGGAACCCGATCATGAAGGTGGCGTCGATCACCGTGCGGAACCCGAACGCCTCGGCGATGTACAGCGGCACCCCCCACATCGTGGCCGCGGGCACCTGCCGCTCCAGCAACGCGTCCAGCCGCTCGTTGGGCGGGCCCTGGAAGGTCAGGTTGATCTCGCCGGGCGGCAGCACGCCGTCCAGCGCCTGCACGGTGGCGAAGTGGCTGCCAGAGTGGAAACCCACCCCGATCCCGACCCCGGCCAGGTCCTCGGCCCGGCGGACCGGTGACTCGGGCGGCACCATGATGGCGCACGGGGCCACCGAGTAGGCCGCCGTGACCAGTTGCCCGGCCTGCTGGCTGGCCGCCGTGCTGGTGGCCCAGTGGCACGCGCAGCTGATGTCGGCGCCACTGCGCCCGGCCCCGAACGTCTCGAAGGCGCCGCTCCGGATCTCGCCACCGTCGTCCCGCCGCACGACTTCGATCCCGTAGTCACCCTCGGGGATGAAGGTGTACTCCAGCCCCTCGTCGGTGAAGTAGCCCTTCTCCTCCGCGACCCATTCCTGCAGCCGCCCGTGCGGCATGATCTTGAGCGCCATCGGCTGGTCTCCTCCCATACCCCCCGTGTCGCCCCCGGGTAGGAACCTAACCCGCGGACTCCTCCAGCGCCATGATGAGCTCCGGGGCGGCTTGGAAGAACCGGTCCTGCTCGGCCTCGGTCCCGCCGATCTGAACCAGGGCCAGATCGGTGAAACCCGCGGCCCAATAGGCCGAGGCCGCCTTGACCACCGCCTCGACCGAGTCACCGCACGGGATTGACCCGGCCACGTCCTCCGGCCGCACGAACTGGCTGGCGGCCGCGAACGCCGCCGTGCCCGGCAGCTCGGCGTTGACCTTCCAGCCGCTGCCGAACCACCGGAACAGCTCGTGGGCCCGCTGCACGCACTGGTCGTGGTCCGGGCCCCAGCTGATCGGCAGCTGGCCGACCTTGCGCGACGGCGGCCGCCCCGACGCCCCGTCCCACCACTTGGCCAGCGACTCGTCCGGCTCGACCGCGATCATCACGTCGGCCAGGGGCGCGAACCGCTCACAGGACTGCTGCCCGGACACGGCGATCCCCAGTGGGACCGGCCGTTCCGGCAGGTCCCACAGCTTGGCCGCGTCCACGTCGTAGTACTCCCCGCCGAAGTTCACGTAGCCGCCGCCGAGCAGCGCCCTGATGATCGTCACCGCCTCGATCAGCATCTCCTGGCGCTGGTCGGCATTGGGCCAGGCGCTCACGGCCACGTGCTCGTTGAGCGATTCGCCCGCCCCCAGCCCGAGCGTGAACCGGCCCTCGCTGAGCAGCGCCAGCGTGGCCGCCTGCTGGGCCACCACGGCCGGGTGGTAGCGCATGGTCGGGCAGGTCACGTAGGTCATCAGCTCGGCCTGCTCGGTGGCCTGGGCCACCGCGCCCAGGGTGACCCAGGCGTTCGGGGCGTGCCCCATCTCGTCCACCCACGGGAAGAAGTGGTCGCTGGACACCAGCAGCCCGAACCCGGCCTGCTCGGCCCGGCCCGCCCAGCGCACCAGGTCGGCCGGCCCGGCCTGCTCGGTCATCAGCGTGTAGCCCACAGTGGCCATGAGATTCCTTCCTGTGCACGACGCCCGCCTCGCGGGATCGCGAGACGGGCGTATCGGCTGGAGCCGGGTCCTACTTCTTGAACGCGTCCTTGACCTTGTCCCCGGCCTGCTTGAGGTTCCCCTTGGCCTGGTCGCCCTGGCCTTCGGCCTTCAGGCTGTCGTCGTCGGTGGCGTCGCCGACGCCTTCCTTGATCTTGCCCTTGACTTCGGTGGCCTTGTGGGCGGCCTTGTCCTCAGTAGCCATGGTCTGCACCGTCCTTCCGGATTCCCTGTGTCCCTTCCCACCTGGAGGCGGTCAAACAGGTTCAGGCCGGGGAAAGGAATGCCTTCATGGCCGCGATCATCATGGGCATGTCGGCGACGCCGGACAGTTCCCGGGCCGAGTGCATGCCCAGCGATGGGTTGCCCACGTCCACGGTCGGCACGGCCAGGCCTGCGGCCACGATCGGGCCGATGGTGGAGCCGCTGCGCACCCCGCTCTTGTTGACGAAGTACTGCACCGGGACCCCCGCCTGCGCGGCCGCATCCTGGAACGCCGCCTGGGTCAGGGCGCTGGTCCCGTAGTTCACGTTGGCGCTGACCTTGATCACCGGGCCGCCGCCGAGCTCGATCCAGTGGCCGGGCTCGTGCCGGTCGGAATAGTTGGGGTGGGTGGCGTGGGTCATGTCCGCCGACACGTGCAGCGAGTTGCTCACCGCGCGCAGGAAGTCGTTACGGGTCCCGCCGCGGGCCAGCACGGTCCGCTCCAGTTGCCGCCCCAGCCAGGCGCCGTCCGCGCCCGTGGCCGACCGGCTGCCGATCTCCTCGTGGTCGAACAGCACGATCGCGCTGACGTGTCCCTCGGCCGGGCTCGCCGCCTCCTCGGCCAGCGCCGTCACCGACGCGTACGAGCAGTTTAGGTTGTCCTGGCGCCCGGAGCTGACGAACTCCTCGTCCACGCCGGTCAGCGCGGCCCCGGTCACGTCGAAGGTCACCGCCTCCCAGCTGGCCACCGCCTCCGGCGCCACGTCCAGCTCGGCGGCCAGGAAGCGCGCGAACCCACCCGGTTCCGGGTCACCCAGCGACCAGATCGGGACCAGGTGCCGCTGGGCATCCAGCTTGAGCCCCTCCCGCACGCCGGGGTCCAGGTGGATGGCCAGCTGGGGCACGCGCAGGATGGGCCGGCTGACGTGCAGCAACCGGACCTGGGCGCCGTCCGGCGTCCGCACCACCACCCGGCCGGCCAGGCCCAGGTCCCGGTCCAGCCAGGAATTGAGCAGCGGGCCGCCGTAGACCTCCACCCCGAGCTGGCGGAAGCCGGCGCTGCCGATGTCCGGCCGCGGCTTGACCTTCAGCGTCGGGCTGTCGGTGTGCGCGCCCAGCAGCCGGAAGCTGGTGTCGGCGGCGGCGCCATCCGGTACCACCCAGGCGAACAGCGACCCCCCGTCGGTCACCACGTAGCGGCCGGGCCCGGACGGCCACGGGCCGGCCAGGTCCAGCTCGGTGAAGCCGGCCGCGGTCAGCCGTTGGCGGGCCTGCGCCGCCGCGTGGTACGGCGACGGCGAGGCGTCGAGGAACTGGATCAGGTCGAGGGCGGTGTCCCGGTCGCTCATCGCTCCATCCTGGCCGATAACGTGGCCAGCTAACGCCGCAGCACGCCGGAAGAGGAGAGCGGAATGGGTAAAAAGCGCGCGCTCACCCCACTCGGAGCCGTGGCCGGCGGTCTGCTGGCGGCGGCCGTGGGCACCGTGGCCATGGACGCCTGCCGCTGGCTGCAGAACCGGCGCTCGGGCAGCACGGACAGCTTTCTGGCCTGGGAGTTCGCACCGGTCGAGAACTGGGACGCTGCGCCCGAGCCCGGCATCGTGGCCAAGCGCGTGATCGAGGGTTTCACCCAGAAGCCCCTGCCCGACCGGTACGCCTTCGCGACCAGCACGTTCATGCACTGGGCCTACGGCGCGGGCAACGGCGCCGCCTACGGCCTGGTGGTGGGCTCGCTCCGCTCGGCCAACCCGCTCGACGGCCTGCCCTACGGGGCCGCGGTCTGGCTCACCGGCTACGTCGTGCTCCCGCTCGGCGGCCTGTACCAGCCGATCTGGAAGTACGACGTCAAGACCCTGGCCAGCGATCTCGGCGGCCATCTCATCTACGGCGCGACCACCGGCACCGTCTTCTGGCTGGTCACCAAGCTGAGTTAAAGATCTTCATTTACCGAAGGTCGCTCCCCTTGGTCCGAGACGCGGACGGAGTCACCGC
>DASXJM010000526.1:0-8208 GCA_036497405.1 Streptosporangiaceae bacterium
GTGCGGGGCTGGGTGACCAGGCACAGGAGCAGCCAGGCCAGGATGCCGCCGGGGTAGATGAAGTAGCCGAAGCGGGTGGCCGGGGCCAGCACGAACATCACGGTCAGGGCCACGATCAGCCGGGTCGCGGCGGCCGGGACGTGCCGCGGGGGGCGGAAGATCAGCGACCCGGCGATGGCCAGGGCGGTGGCCACCAGGGCGGCGATCACGCACAGGCGGCCGAGGTGGCCGGTCTCGGCGATCAGGTGCCCGGGCAGCGGGCTGACCGCGGCCGAGGTCACGCTGGCCAGGCCGAGCGGGAACAGGATCGTGTTCTTGACCAGCGACTCGGGCTGGATGACCGCGAACGGGCCGACCAGGACCGCGACCACCCCCAGGGACACGGCGGTCATGATGGCGGCGGCGCGCTTGCCGTCGCGGGCCAGGGCCAGGCTGACCGCGACCACCACCGCGGGCCAGGCGGTGGCCTTCATGGACGCGGCCACACCGAAGGCCAGCCCGGCCTCGATCGGGCGCGGGTGCCGCCACATCAGCGCGAAGCCGAGGCAGATCATGGCGATGATCGGCACGTCGGTGCCGCCCACGGCCAGCTCGAAGGCGATGATCGGGGTGGCGGTGACGAACACCGTCCAGCGGGCCACGTCCCGGGCCCGGGCCACCCGCAGGGCCAGCGCGAAACAGCCCGCGAACACCACGCCGAACCACACCCGCGGGTCGGCCAGCGGGTTGTGCGGGGCCACCGTCCACAGC
The DNA here is from genome assembly GCA_036497405.1 of Streptosporangiaceae bacterium. Classification (GTDB taxonomy): domain Bacteria; phylum Actinomycetota; class Actinomycetes; order Streptosporangiales; family Streptosporangiaceae; genus Bog-532. The sequence goes on from DASXJM010000526.1 coordinate 751, forward strand.
AGGGCGAAGAACGTCATGGCCGGCAGGTAGGGGTTGTAGGCGTTCGGGTTGCGGGTGTGCCGGAGCAGGCCGGGGGCCTCGTACGGGGTGCCGTGGTGGACCAGCAACTCGGCCGAGCGGATGATCACGTACACCTCGGGCTGGCCCTGATTGGTGACCGCCATCCAGGCCAGCGGGGCGATCAGCGCCCCGGCCAGACTCAGGCCCAGGGCCAGGTCGGCGCCATGGGAACGCCAGGCCAGCACGGCCACCATGGCCAGCCCGTACCCGCATGCGGCCATCAGGCCCCACATGCGGTGCAGGTGGTCCGACGAGACGAGCGTGACGCCCAGGCCGAACAGGCCACAGACCGCGAACGCGGCCGCAACCCAGCTCCGGTGCCGGGTGACCAGTGACGACCAGGACAGTTCCGGGCTCGCCCGCCAGACGCCCCCGCGTACTGGGCTACCGGTCAGCAAGGACATTCAAGATCCTCCCCGCGCGAGATCCTATCCCTTGCCCCGATCGAGGCTACCCCCGGCGCGCGCGCCGCGCAGGTTGGTTAACCCCGGTTCACGGCCGCTGACCACCGCCGGGCGGGCCCGTGACCGCCGGGCGGATCAGGCGGTGTCCAGGCCGTCGGAGTCGGTGTGCGGCTCCGGCCGGCCGGGCGGCCGGGCCCGGCGGACCGGGCCGCCCCGGTTCGGGGCCAGCCGGGCCGAGTAGATCGAGTACCCGTCGATGTAGCGGGCCACGATGGTGGCCGTCACCGTGGCCGCCAGCATGGGGACCATGATCTGGAACCCGCTGTGGGTGAGCTCCAGGGTCAGGGCCAGGCCCGCCAGCGGGGCCTGCATGGCCGCGCCCAGCAGGGCGGCCGCGCCGATCAGGGCGTAGGCCCCGGGCGGGGACCCGGGCCAGAGCATGCTCCAGGCGATGCCGACGGCCCCGCCGAACGCGGCCCCGGTGCTGAACGTGGGCGTGAACAGACCACCGGTGGCCCCGCTGCCCAGCAGCATCGAGGTGACCAGCGGCTTGAGCAGGAACAGGGCCGCCAGCAGCCCGAACCCGCCCATCCCCACGAAGGCGTCGTGGGCCATGTCCCGGCCGTTGCCGAACAGCTGCGGGTAGGCGAACCCGATCAGGCCCAGGATGCCGAACGCCACCACCATGGCCGGGATCGACCGCCAGCCGGTGAACCGGTAGTAGGAGACCCAGCCGATCAGCCTGATGTAACCGGCGGCGATGAGCCCGATCACCGGGCCCGCCAGCAGCGACCAGACCAGCAGCGGCACCGTGAACCGGTAGGCCGGGATGTCCAGGTAGGTGGCGTGGGCGGGCAGGTAGATCCAGGCCACCGCGGTGGCGATGCCGGAACAGGCCAGGGCGGGCAGCACCACCGGCAGGGCCAGGGTGCCCACCATGACCTCGGCGGTGAACAGCGCCCCGGCCAGCGGGACGTTGTAGACCGCGGCCAGCCCGGCCCCGCCGCCGCAGGCGACCAGCAGCCGCCGCTGCCCCACCGACAGGTGGGCCCAGGTGGCCAGCAGGCTGGCCGACACCCCGCCCATCAGCTTGGGGGCGGCCTCGCGGCCGAGCGAGGCGCCCATGCCGATGATGACCTCGGAGATGACCGCCGTCCCGGCCGAGCGGCGGAACGACAGCTGGCCGTCCCCGTTCCAGACCGAGTCGTCGATCTCGGACCGCTCCCCGCTCGTCCACCGGCGCAGCAGGTACCAGGCGACCCCGCCGATCAGGCCCGCCAGCAGCAGCGAGATCAGCCGCCGCGGGTCGGAGGCATGCCGGACCCCGTCCTCGAGCGGGCCGGCGTTGAACCCGAAGGCCAGGTGCTCGACGCTGTACAGGATCCACATCAGCAGGTCGCCGAACAGGCCGGCCGCGATCCCGGTGGCCACCAGCACCATCCAGAACAGCGGGCTGAGCGCGGTGTCGCCGTCGCTGGTCACGTTGGGCTGCTCGGTGGCGCCCCGGCCCGACGGCAGCCGGGTCCGGATCAGCGGCTGCGGGATGCGCAGGCGCTCGCTCGGCTGCTGCCCTCGGCGCCAGAGCGCGGACCACATCTGAGCCGCCTCCCGCGAGTTGTCCGTCCCCGGGACCTCACTGTAGCCAGTGCCGCCGGCCAGCGTTATCGCAGGTCAAACCCTGTTAAATCGGTAGGTTTGGGGGTGGCGGGCGGTCCGGCACCTCACGCGGCCGGGCTCTCGGCGGCGGCCGGGCCGGCCACGGCCGGCTCGTCCCGGACGCCCAGCCAGCGGGTCAGGAAGTCGCGGCCCAGCAGGATCCACAGGTACCCGGCCAGCAGTACGCTGGCGGCCGGGGCGATGCCGAGGGCGGCGCCGATCCCGAGCACCAGCATGCGGATCTCCCAGCCCAGCCCGGTGATGTCGGCGGGCCGGCCGTCGGCCGCGGTGGGCGGCCAGGTCAGGCGGTAGGTCGCGGACAACGTGCGGATCCGGCCGGTGACCGGCCAGAAGATCCGGTGCCGGGCCCGGTAGGCCACGTCCAGGTGCCGCAGCACGACCGCGGCCACCAGCGCGAACACCAGTGGTGCGGGCACCTTGTGGGTGAAGGCCAGGGCGGCCAGGAACAGGTACTCGGCGGCCTGGATGGCCGCGGGCACCAGCCAGTCCAGCCGGCCGTCGTGGGCGTGGCTGGAGCCCAGGCCGGCCAGCAGCATGGCCTCGACCGGGGTCAGCAGCAGCACCCCGGACAGGTTGCCCATACCCAGCGCGGCCAGCGCGCAGGTCACGAACAGCCCGACCAGCAGGGGCGGCACCGGGGGAATGCGGCCTTCGACCAGGCGGCCGAGCCAGAGCGAGATGGGGCCGTCGTCGCGGTAGGCAGCGATCTGGAAGCTGCCCACGCTCTCGGCCACCGAGGCGACCCGGGGCCGGCGCTCGGTGGGCGCATCCGTCGGGCGCGACAGCGACAGCCCGCCCGGCATCAGGGTGGTCTCGGGGTCGTCGGCCTCGTCCTCGGCCGCCGGCGGGCCCTCGCCGGCCTCGCCCGGGCCGGTCAGGGCGCCGAGCAGGCCGCCGAGCGGGCTGATCGCGGCGTCCAGGCTGATCGAGCCGTCGTCCGGGCCGACCGGGCTGGCCGAGCTCGCGGCCAGGGCCGGGGCCCGCTCGAAGGTGCCGCCGTACCGGGCCGCGTCCCGCATGCCCACCGCCCGCGCGGTGAGCAGGTAGCCGATGGCCAGCACACCCCCGCCGATGAGGACCATGAAGGCGATCCGGGGCCCCCAGATGCCGCCGACCACGATCACGACCAGGGCCCGTTCCCCGGCGGGCAGGGTCAGCGCCCGCTCCAGCCGGCGGCGGGTGGCCGACCGGGGCAGCCGGGTCCGGCCGCCGCTGTCCTCGGTGGCCCGCTCGTAGCAGAGGTCGGTCATCCGGCGGATGGCCACCACGGCCAGGGCCAGCACGGCCAGGTGCCACACGCCGCCGGGGCCGCCGCCGATGACCCCGGGCACGCTGACGTCGTCCAGGCCGGCGCTGGCGGCCAGGCCCGCGTAGACCGCGCACTCGGTGATGGCCCAGCCCGCCGCGGCCAGCCAGTCCCCGGCGGGCTGGATGAACCCGGCCCGCGCTCCGGCCCGGGCCCCCAGGGACCCGATCGCGGCCAGCACCGGGCCCGGCGACAGGGCCAGCAGGCGACCGGACCGGCTGCACACGAAGGCGGCCAACAGGGTGACCGCGGCCATGGCCTTGGCGCTGGCGATGGGCTCGGTGAACCAGATGGCCGAGGCCAGGCCCAGGCCCAGGCTGATGCCCAGCAGCGCGGCCGGGGACAGGGCCCGTTCACCGGCCCAGGCGGCCACGTCGCGGGCGATCGGGTCGGCGAACAACTCGGCGACCAGGCCGTCCTCGTCCCGGTCAGCGTCGCCGTCCGGGCGGGCCTCGACGAACTGCACGTCGACCCCGCGGCGGGCCAGTTCACCCATGAGCGCGCTGACCTGGTCCGGGGCCGCGGGCCGCGCGGCCAGGTACTCGGCTGCCTCGGCCAGCGCGCGCAGGTCGGACCGGTCGACCAGGATGGCCCGGCAGTCGTCCCGGGCCTCGGCGTAACCGGCGGTCCCGGGGGTGTCCAGCAGCCGGGCCAGGGCCTGCCGGGGCACGGCCAGGTCGTCGCCGCAGATGAGCAGGGGCTCGCTGGTGGCCCGGGCCGCCGCGGCGATGGCCAGGAGCCCGCCGCCGGACCCGGCCTCATCGGTGGCGTCCACCCGGCGCACGCCGAGCGATGTCAGCTGGCCGCTCAGCCCGGCGGCCGGCTCGGCCCCCAAGACCAAAGCAACGGTCATCGGACGTCCTCCCAGCGGCCCACCGACCGTACTGCGCAGGCACGCATCGGCCCACAACGTTCCCCGCAGATTACCGAGCTAACCCCCTGAATACCCGTGGACACGCGGCGCGCCCTGTCCCGGGGCATCCAGTAGAGTCCGCCTCATGCGGATGGTCGGGGTCGTGCTGGCCGGCGGATCGGGTCTGCGCTTCGGCGCCGGAGTGCCCAAGCAGCTGCTGGAACTGGACGGCCAGACGCTGCTGGAGCGCTGTGTGGCCACGTTCGACGCCGCCCCCGGCGTCGACGAGGTGCTGGTGGTGATGCCCCCGGGCCGCACCGCCGACGCCAAGGAACTGCTGGACAGGCGGGGCCCGGATGGCCGCGGTTACGCCAAGCTGACCGGGATCATCGACGGCGGCACCACCCGGCCCGGCTCGACCCGGGCCGCGCTGGCCGCCATCCAGGCCCGGCAGGAGGCGCACCCCGAGCTGGGCCCGGAGGAGTGGGCGGTGCTGCTGCACGACGCGGCCCGGCCGCTGGTCGGGCCGCGGATCATCGCCGACTGCGTGGCCGCGCTGCAGCGGGTCGAGGCGGTGGGAGTGGCCGTGCCCACCGCGGACACCATCGTGGTGGTCGAGGGCGGCGTGATGACCCAGATCCCGCGACGGGACACCCTGCTGCGCTGCCAGACCCCGCAGGGGTTCCGGCTGCCGGTCATCACCCGGGCCCACGAGCTGGCCCGGGCCGACCCGGACTACGAGCCCACCGACGACTGCGGAGTGGTGCTGCGCTACCTGCCCGAGGTCCCGGTGCACGTGGTCGAGGGCAGCGAGCAGAACCTGAAGATCACCTACCCCCGGGACCTGGCCATCGCCCGGGTCCTGGCCGGAGAGGATTAGGTCATGACGGACGGCTGGACCCCGGAGCAACTGGACCGGATCGGCCGGTCCGACGAGCTGGAGATCGCCAGCCGGCGTGCGGACGGGACGCTGCGCCGGTGGACGCCGATCTGGGTCGTGGCCGCCGACGGCCAGGTCTACGTGCGCACCTGGCACCGGCGCACCACCGGATGGTTCGGCGACGTGATCGACACGCACCAGGCCCGGGTCCGGGTGCCCGGCCTGGAGGCCGGGGTCAGCGTCGAGGACGTCGGCGAAAGTCCCGCTGACCTGCGGGCCCGTGTCGACCAGGCCTACCGGGACAAGTACGGGCGGTACGGCGACGGCTCGGTCGGGCCGATGGTCGGCGACGCAGCCGCGGCCGCCACGCTGCGCCTCACTCCGGTCGGCTGAGCAAGCGGAAGCGTGCTATAAGCGACAGTAACCGCCGAGTTCAGAGATGACCCGCCCAACGCCCGGGAGGCGACCGTGAGCCCCGACCGCAGGCCCCGCCAAGCTGCGGGCGCCGCCATGCGCGCATCGGACGCGGACCGCGACCTGGCCATCGAGATCCTGGCCACGGCCAGCGCCGAGGGGCGGCTCAGCGCCGAGGAGTATTCGGAGCGGAGCGACGCCGCCCTGACCGCCCGCACCCACGGTGACCTGGCCCGGCTGACCGACGACCTGCCCGCCGTTCCGGCCGCGGCGACCCCGGCAACCGGTTCGCCCGGCCGCGTGGCGGCCCGGCCCGAGACGATCACCGCGGTGCTGGGCAACGAGTCCCGCAAGGGTCACTGGGTCGTGCCGCCGCACCTGACCGTCCGCTCGGTGCTGGGCGACTGCCACCTGGAGATGCAGGACGCGACCATCGAGCAGCAGGTGACCACGGTCGACGTGACGGCCCGGTTCGGGGCGGTGACCATCTTCGTCCCGGACGGGACCGACGTGCGGATGACCGGGCGGGCCGTGCTCAGCGGCAAGTCCTCGGACCTGAACCGGCCCAAGCCCGGGGCGCCGGTACTGGTGGTGCACTGCGACCTGTTCTGCAGCGCGGTCAACGTCCGGCGCCCGGACTGGAAGATGCGCTGGCGGGCCTGGCGCGACGGCGCCTGAGCCCGGCCCGGCGCCCCCGGCCGGCGGTGACGGTACCGGGTAACTGGCTGGCGCGTTCTTCCCGGACCCGGTGCGGCACGCGCAGCAGCCGGATGGAGGTGACGAGGCCGACGCCGCCGATCATGTTGCCCAGGGCCGACCAGCCCAGGGCCCCGGCCCAGTCGGCCCAGGTGTAGGTGGCCTGCCCGCCGAGCAGTCCCGTGAACATGACGATGGAATCCAGCACCGAGTGGAACAACTGGGCTGCGACCAGCACGAACGGCATGGCCACGGCGGCGACGATCTTCGGGCCGAAGTCGTCGCTGGCGTGCTGCATGCGCGTCAGCAGGGTGATGACCGCGCCGGCCAGAACCGCCAGCAGCAGCGAGCGCCAAGAGACCCCGAGCGTCGCGTAGTGACGGCCCAGATCGGCCGCTGTCGAGCGCAGGTCCGGCAGCGCGATCACGATCATCCAGGCCATCAGCAGGCCGCCGGCCAGGTTCGCGGCCAGGGTGACCAGCCACAGGCGCACGAGCTGAGGCCAGGAGCCGCGGCCCGCGATTCTGGCCGTGACCGGGACCAGGAAGTTCTCGGTGAACAGTTCACTCCGGGCCAGCAGGAGCGCGATGAAACCGATGGTGAAGGCCAGCGCGCCCAGCAACGGCTGCCCGGTCTCGTGGTCGACGACCAGGTAAGCCAGGACGCCGACCCCGATGTCCACGCCCCCGAGGAGACCGGTGGCGGTCAGGGCCAGCAGCGGCCGCTCCAGCCGGTCGCTGCCCTCGGAGACGAGCCGGTCGAATGCCTCCTCGACCTCTGGCTCGCCCCGTTCACCAGGCGCGGTGGTCACGGTCAGTTCTTGATCGCCTGTTTGACCAGGGTCCGGCCGAAGTCCCACATCAGCCCGCCGCCCTTGCTGGCGTCCTCCATGACCTCGGCGAACGACTCGGTGAACAGCTTGACCTCGGTGTCACTGATCATCAGCGGCGGGATGAGCTTGATGACCTCCATGTGGTCACCGGACACCTGGGTCAGGATGCGGTGACGCTGGAACAGCGCGACCACCACCATCTGCGCGAACAAGCCCACGCGGGCCTTCTGCAGCATGGCCCAGTTCGTCCTGGCCTTCAGCCCGGACGGCCGCCCGAACTCCAGGCCGATAATCAGGCCCTTGCCCCGCACGTCCTTGATCAGGTCGTGCTTGGCC
>DASXJM010000527.1:0-12060 GCA_036497405.1 Streptosporangiaceae bacterium
GGGTCGCCGGCCGGGCCCGCGGTGCTGGCCCGGATGCGGCGGTGCATGGCGCCGATGGTGGCGTCGTAGTCGGCCGGGATGTCGTGGATGGTCATGGACGAGCCGGCCCAGTCGGTGTCGAACCCGCTCGGTTCGACCACCATGACCTGCACGCCGAACGGCGCCGTCTCCACGGCCAGCACCCGGCTGAAGCCGTCGACCGCGAACTTGGCCGCCTGGTAGCTGGCGATACCGGGGGACCCGCCCACGCGCCCGCCTACCGAGGAGAACTGCACGATGATGCCGCCGCCCTGCTCGCGCAGGTGCGGGATGACGGCCCGGGACACGTGGTACACGCCCCAGAAGTTGGTCTCGAACTGCGTCCGGAAGTCGGTCTCGTCGCCGGTCTCGACCGGGGCCAGGTTGGCGTAGCCCGCGTTGTTGACCACCACGTCGAGGCGGCCGAAGCGGGCCACCGCCGCGCTGACCGCGGCCTGGACCGCGGCGGCGTCGGTCACGTCCAGGGCCAGCGGCAGGACCCGCTCGCCGTACTCGCGGGTGAACTCTTCCAGTTGCTCGGGGCGGCGGGCGGTGGCGACCACGCGATCGCCCGCGGCCAGCGCCGCCGTGACCAGGGCCCGGCCGAAGCCGCGCGATGACCCGGTGATGAACCAAACCTGCTGCTTGTCTTGTGCCATGGCAGTTAGTAAAACATCGTTTCATTAATTACGCAACTCAGTTGCGGTAACATGGGCCCATGACCACCACCGGGTTTCAGCGGGCCCGCTCCGCCCAGGCCAAGCAGGAGCGCGAGTCGGCCATTCTGGCCGCGGCCCAGGAGCTGGGGGCCGCCCGCGGCATCCGCACGGTCACGCTGACCGACATCGCCGACGCCGTCGGCATGCACAAGTCGGCCATGCTGCGCTACTTCGAAACCCGGGAGCAGATCTTCCTGCGCCTGACCGCCATCGGCTGGCACGAGTGGTCGGCCGACCTGCGGTCCCGCCTGGAGGAGCTGCCCGCCCCCGGCGGCGCGCCCGCGCCCGCGGCCTCGGTCGCCGCCGCGTTGGCCGACTCGCTGGTGGCCCGCCCGATGTTCTGCGACCTGCTGGCCCAGGCTCCGCTCAACCTGGAACGCAACGTCTCCCTGGAGTCCGTGCGCGCCTTCAAGCTCGCCACCCTGGAGGAAGTCCACGCCATCAGGGCCGAGCTCACCCGCCTGCGCGACCTGACCGAGCAGCAGGCGGTCGACGTGATCGCCACCGCGACCAGCATGGCCGGCGCCCTCTGGCAGATGGCCACCCCCGGTCCCGAGGTCCAGGCGCTGTACCGCAGCGACCCCCGTCTGGCCCACGCCACCGTCGAGGTCGGCCCCCGCCTGACCCGCGTGCTGACCGCTCTGCTCACCGGACTGGCCGCGAACTGATCAGGATTGGAGAAGCGCTCGCCCGCCCAGGTTTTTATGATTCTCGTACCAGCCGAATTACCGAGGAAGGCGAGAAAAATGAAAACCATGACATGCCAGGAATTGGGCGGTCCGTGCGATTTCGCGCTCCAGGGCGACGACGCCAACCAGGTCATCAAGGCCCAGGACCAGCACCTGAACGAGGTGGTCGCGGCCGGGGACCAGGCCCACGAAACGGCCCTGGCCGAAATGAAGAACCGGTGGAAGCACCCCGTCCAGGGGATGGGCTGGTACCGCAAAGCCAAGCGTGATTTCGCCGCCCTCCCCGAAAGCTGAAATTCCCATATCGAAGGTCGGTTAGCGGAGCCGCAACCGATCACCGGCGCTCGCTACCCGCGCACCGAAGGCGCGGGGACGTGGGCGATGCCGAGGGTGGACTCGGAGGGGAGCAGGCCCGACTCGAAGGCGGCCACCAGCAGGGGAGTGGTCAGCTCGGCCAGCCGCTGGGCCCGGTCCGGGCCCAGAGCCTGCCACGGGCCGTCGGCCAGCCGGTCGGTGCGCCACTCGACCTGGTCGCGGGCGTCGCGGCCACGTTCGGTGGCCTGACCGGTGGAATCGATCCAGCCGCGGGCGGTCAGCCGGTCCCGGGCCGCCGACCAGTCGGACGCGCTCCAGCCACGACTGGCGAAGACCTCCTCCGGCGCGGCCCCCACGGCGGCGAACGACACCAGCGCCTCGGCCGGGTCCAGCCCGGCCACCTGCAGCGCGGCCAGGTGCCCGTCGCCGCGGTGCTCGCGCAGCAGGTTGATGGCGTGCCAGAGCACCAGGTGCGGGTCGGTGGGCCAGGGCAGGTCGGCGTTGGCGGCGGCCAGCGGCCGCCCGGCCGGGCTGGCCGCCTGCGCGGCGGCGCGGGCCAGGTCGGCCGCCTCGGCCAAGCCGGGCGAACCGATCAGGTCACCGAACAGCCGCCGGTACAGCCGGTCCACCGCGCGCTCCCGGGCGGCCAGGACCTGCGCGGGCGCGGCCACCGTCCACGCGGCCGGCACGTGCGCGGCCACCATGTCCGGGCTGAAGCTGTAGCAGGCCGACGCGGCCGCGCGCGGGCCCACCGCCCCCAGCGGCGCCAGCCGCCAGGCGAAGTAGCTCGGCCATCTGGTCTGGACGCCGAAGCCGAGGGTCTCGGCCTCGGCGAACACCTCCGGCGCGTACCAGAACACCGCGTGGATCGGCTCCAGCTGGTGCCACATCCGCCGGGTCAGCCCGTAGTCAGTCGCTGCCGTCATCGCCCCGTCTCCTCCCGTTACCCCGTCTTTCCAATGGAAAGATAATCTTGCCAACGGATAGATGTCAACCGGCGAGGCGGCCACCGGTGGCCCCCGCGAAGCGCGGCTACGGTACGGCTATGCCGAGCCTGATCAAGACCGTGTCGTTCGACGCCGCCGACGCCCTGCGGCTGGCCCGGTTCTGGGCCGCGGCCCTGGGCTCGGACGTGGACGAGGATTCCACCCCGGCCAAGGCCTTCGTCGAGGCCGCGGGCTGGGGTGGACCGAACGTCTGGTTCAACCAGGTACCCGAGCCGAAGACGGCCAAGAACCGGGTCCATTTCGATCTGCGCGCCCCCGGCGCGATGGCCGCCGAGGTGGCCCGGCTGGCGGGCCTGGGCGCCACCGTGGTCAGCGCCGACGCCAGCCACACGGTGATGCAGGACCCGGAGGGCAACGAGTTCTGCGTCGAGCCCGGCCCCGACCAGCCCGGACCCAGCCAGCCCGGACCCGTCTAACCCGGCCTCGGCCAGCCCGGACCCGCGGCCTAGATGGACCTGATGGCCCCGCCGTCGACCGGGACCATGGCGCCCGTGGTGTAGGAGGCGGCCGGGGACAGCAGGAACGCCGCCGTCCGCCCGAACTCCGCTGGTTCGCCGTACCGCCGCAGCGGGATGCTCTGCGATCGCCGGGCCCGCACCTCATCGGGATCGCCGCTGAGGGCGTCGAGTTCCCGGACCCGGTCGGTGGCGATCCGGACCGGCAGGATCCCGTTGACCCGGACCCCGGACGGCCCGATCTCCTCGGCCAGCGTCTTGACCACCCCGGCCAGACCGGGGAACAGCCCGTTGGAGATGGCCAGTTCGGCCAGGGGCACCCGCACCGAGGAGGCCAGCACGAACACGACCGAGCCGCCGGTGCCGGTCAGAGCCCCCGGCCCGGCCCGGCCGTCCACCTCCCCGGCCAGGGCCCGGACCAGCCGGACCGCGCCGAGGTACACGCTCTCGAACGCCGCTCGCCAGGCCTCGTCGCTGGTGCTGGCCACCGTGCCCGCGGGCGACCCGCCCACGCTGATCAGCGCGCCGTCCAGGCCACCGAAGCGGTCGCGGGCGGCCGCGATCAGCCGGTCCGGCGTGGCCGGATCGGCGTTGTCGGCCACCACCCAGCCGATGTCACCGGCCGCGGCCCCGGCCTCGGTCAGGCGGGCCACGGCCGCGGTGGCCGTGGTCTCGTGCGGAGCGCTGAGCAGAACCCGGGCGCCCTCGCCGGTCAGAGCCTGCGCGGCCGCGAAGCCGAGACCACGGCTGCCCCCGGTCACGATGTACGTCCGGCCCCGCAGCCCCAGATCCACCCGGCTATTCTGCCAGCGGCCCCCCGCTTTGAACTGACCGGCCAGCGGAAAGAAGTCATCGGTGAGCGAGCACCCGGCAGAACCGCCGTCCGAGGCCGTGGGCGCGGCCGCCCTGCGGCTGGGCTGGTCCCACCGCCACCGGGACGTGTCCGGCGGGACGCTGCGGCCGACCGTGTTCGGCGCGGTCGACGGGCTGGTGACCAACTCCTCGCTCATCGCGGGCGTGGGCGGCGGCGGGGTGTCCGCGCACGCCATCATTTTGACCGGGGTGGCTTCCCTGGTCGCGGGGGCGTTCTCGATGGGCTTCGGCGAGTACATCTCGGTCACCAACCAGAACGAGCTGGTCCAGTCCGAGGTGTCGCTGGAGCAGGCCATGCTGGCCCAGTTCCCGGCGGCCGAGGAAGCCGAGCTGGCCGACTATTTCCGCCAGTACGGAGCCGATCCGGCCACCGCGTCCCGGATGGCGGCCGCGGTCTCCAAGGACCCGGACACGGCGCTGCGGCTGCACACCCGCGAGGAGCTGGGCGTCGACCCCGACGAGCTGCCCGCCCCGGTCACGGCCGGGGTGATGTCGCTGCTGGCGTTCTCGGGCGGGGCCCTGGTCCCGCTGCTGCCCTACCTGCTGGGGGCCACGGTGCTGTGGTTCAGCCTGACCCTGACCGCGGTCGCGCTGATCTGCGGCGGCATGGTCGTCGGGCGGCTGACCGGACGCCCGGCGCTGCGATCCGGCCTGCGCCAGCTGGCTCTCGGGGCGGTGGCCATCGGCATCACCTACGGCATCGGCACCCTGATCGGCCACCACACCGGCTGACCGCCCTCACCCCGGGTACTCGCGCTCGCGGATCACCCGCTCGATGCGCCGGTCCGGCACGACCCACATGATGGCGACGACCACAAAGCACGCCTCGCCGATCACGGACCCGAGGCGACCATCACGGTCGATCAGCAGGGCGCTGAAGATTCCGGCCAGGTAGAGCACGGGGGAGGCCTTGCCCTTGAGGTCGCGGCCGACGGCCCGCCGCAGTATCGAGTCCGGTCCCTGCTGCCGGATGATCACCGCCTGCAGCACGAAGAAGGCGACCGCCGCCATCAGGAGGTTGACCCCGTACACCACGACCGGAGTCGGCTGGAACTTGGTCTCATCGACCCAGTCGGTGGTGAACGGGAACAGCGACAGGCAGAACAGCAGGGCCAGGTTGGCCCACAGCACTCCGCCGCGAATCTGCTGCACCAGCTGGAACATGTGATGGTGGTTGTTCCAGTAGATGCCGACGTAGACGAAGCTGAGCAGGTAGGTGAGCAGGCTGCTGCCGGTGGTGTGCCACAGGGCGTGCAGCGTCTTACCCTCTGGGACCTTCAGCTCCAGCACCATGATCGTGATGATGATGGCCAGCACGCCATCGCTGAACGCCTCAAGCCGGCTGGTCGGCACCCGTCCGTCCCCCTTCTGCCCGCCAGAACGTCGCCTGCCAGAACGTTAGCCGGTGATGGCGGCGATCAGGCTGATGATGGCCAGCCCGGCCATGACCACGGCGGCGATCCGGGTGATCCAGCGGAACGGCACCACCCGCAGCAGCTGCCGGCCGCCCACGATGGCCAGCCCGCCCACGGCCCACAGGCCCAGCACGGCGCCGACCCCGACGGTCAGCGGGTCGTGGTAACGGGCGGACAGGTTGGCCGTGACCAGCTGGGTCAGGTCGCCGAACTCGGCCACGAACAGCACCGCGAAGCTGCGCCAGGCCACCCGCCAGAACCCGTCGCGGGTCACGATCCGGGCCACCGGCCGGACCAGCGTGGCCACCCCGCCCGGCCGCCCGCCATCGCCCCGGTCGCCAGGGTCCCGGTCTTCTCCGGGCCCTTCGGGCTCCCCGGCCGACCGGCCCGCATTCGGGGCGGCCCCGTCGTCGTCCCGGCGGCGCAGCATCAGGACCGCCCCGGCCGCGAACAGCACCGCCACCGCGGCCTGCATGACCCGGTGTGGCAGCAGGAACAGCAGGCTGCCCGCGCTGACCGCCAGCACCACGTGCACCAGGAACGCCGCGGCCACCCCGGCGAAAACGAAGACCGGCCGGTACCGGGTCCCCAGCACCAGGCTGGCCAGCGCCGTCTTGTCCGGCAGTTCGGCTACGAAGACCACGCCAAACACGGTGGCGAGGACTGCGAGGTTCATACGGCTCCTGTCGTCTCCGCCGCGCCCGAGCAGACTCCGGCGCGGCAGCCCCCCGATGGGTGCACTGCCTGGCCGAGAGTCTCGCTCAGCGCGTCGACGCCAGTCCGCGTCCGCGCCCCGGGTACCGGGCCCGTAGGCCAGCATGTCGGCATCCCGGCGGAGAGCTACTCCCCCTCGCGCTGATCAGGTTAGCGGCCGTCCCAAATTGAGACGACCGATTAACTCATCCTGTAACCAACCTCACCCAAGCTCCATTTCCCTATCGAAGGTCTCAATCTGGGTCCGGCGCCACGACGGGCCCCGCCCCCTGGTCCAAGCTCCAGGCCGTCACCGGTCCGCCGGTGGTGCTGAGCGTGACCGGGGTCCCGGGTGGGGAGCCACCGGGCCCGGCACCCGGACCAGGATCGTCTCGGGCCCGGCCGGCCCGAGCGCCCGCTCCGGGCGCACGGTCACCAGCGTCTCGTGCCCCGGGTAGCTCAGCTCGACCACCCGGCCCGGCAGGTTACCGGACCCGGCCACGTGACCTTCGATCATGGAAATCTGCTCCGGCCGGATCAGGGCCAGGGCCTCGCCCTTCAGCTCGGTAGTGAGGGCCAGCAGCCCGAAGGCGGAGTCGGCCACCGCTCCGCGGGCGTCGGCGGGCATCAGGTCGGCCCCCAGGAACGTGGCTATTTTCCGGGTGGGCCGGTTTCCCCGGGTGGGCCGACCCCGGCCGCGGCCAGGTAGGTCTGGAGCATGACCTGGAAGAACCGCATGGCCGCGTCGACCTCCTCGTCCTCCCCGGTGGCCAGCACGTCGAGCAGCAGGCCGCGGCCCACGGCTACGTAGAGCCGGGCCACCACCCGGGCCACCTCCGGGCTGGCCCCGAGGGCTTCCCCCATCGCGGCCACCGGGGCCACCCAGTCCTCGACCACCCCGTCGAGCATGGGCGCGGCCCAGGCGCGGCCCTGCAGGGCCTGCCCGTAGACCTCGAAGAACAGCCGCTCCTGGGCCGCCAGTTCCGGGCTGCGCAGGTGCTGCCAGAACTGGTCGGCTTGGTCCCCGGCGATGTCGGGTGACGGGCCGGTCAGCGCGATCATGGCTTCGCGCTGCTGGGCCTCGACCTCCCGGATAACCGCGACCAGCAGCCCTTCCCGGGAGCCGAAGTGGTGGATGAGCATGCGGTGGCTGGTCCCGGCCGCCTCGGCGATGGCCCGCAGGCTCTTGTCCGAGATCCCGTCGGCCAGGGCCACGCCGACCACCGCCGTCAGCAACTTCTGCTTCGGCGTCGGGCTGGGACTTGCGCTCGACATGTACCAAATGGTACATGAACCATATGGAACATCGCTTCAGTACCCCGTGCAGCGCGCCACCCGACCAGGTGTGGCCCCTCTTCCTCGACCTCGAACGCTGGCCGGAGATGACCGCGAGCATCACCAGCCTGCGCCGCCTGGACACCGGCCCGGTCCAGGTCGGCAGCGAAGCCATGGTCAAGCAACCCGGCCTGCCCCCGGCCCGCTGGCGGGTCACCGAGATCGAGCCCGGCCACTCCTTCATCTGGGCGAGCGCCAGCGCCGGCGTCACCACCATCGGCAGCCACGTCGTGACCCCGAGCGGTACCGGCTCGGAGATCACCCTCACCCTCGGCCTGGAGGGGCCCCTGGCCCGTCCCATGAACCTCATCTTCGGCCGCCTGGCCCGCCGCCACGTGACCACGGAAATGGAAGGCTTCCGCCGCACCGCCGAATCGGCCCTGTCCCACTGAACTTTTGCCGTGGTACAGTGTGGTACAGCGTGGTTATACTTAAACTGTGACGTCTTCAACTGAGCAACCGGCCGACGTCAGCGTCCGCCAGTTCGTGGCGGATTCTGGATCGATCACGCGGGGTCTCCGGCAAGGCCGTGCCTACACGCTGACGCTCAATGGCGAGCCGCTCGCGCGGATGGTGCCCATCCGTCGGCGCCGGGCCGTCCCCAAAGATGAGGTTCTCGCCATCTTCGCGACCGCGCCGGTGACGGACCCCGACGAGCTGAGGGCCGACCTGGACGAGACAGTAAGTCCGGATCTGCGCGATCCGTACGAAGGAACAGGACTGTGACGGCGCATGATGCTGCCGTCGTAGATACCAACATCGTGGCCGCATTCAAGCTCTACGATCCCTCGGAACTGCCCGACACCATCCTGATCACGGCCGTGACCCTGGGTGAATTGTCTTTTGGCCCGCACGCGACGGGCGACCCGGTCAAACGGGCGGGACGGGTGGCGGTGCTCCAGCACGTCGAAGCCACCTTCGAGCCACTGCCGTACGACCAGGGTGCCGCTCGCCTGTTCGGTCAGATCTGCGCCGCGGTCCGCGCTGCGGGCCGGGAGCCACGCAAGGGGGCCTCAGACCTGATGATCGCGGCCACCGCCGCCAGCAATCAGCTTCCGCTGTACACCACCAACCCCGGCGACTTCCGAGGCTCCGAAGCCTTCGTCGAGGTGGTCGGGCTCAAGGCGCGGCCGAACAACCTGTGAGCGTGCGGGCGGTCCGGAGCGGTCAGCCGACCTCGCGGGCCAGCCAGCCGGGGGTGTCGAGGCGGATGGGGGAGTCGCCCACCAGGACGTGCAGGTTCTGTTCGAGGGCGTCCAGCTGGTCGCGGCCGATCTGCTGCTCCCACTGGCGGCGGAGCCCATCGAAGATCTCTTCGCCCTGGCCCAGCACCTCGAAGCCGAGCGGGGTGACCAGCAGGCGTTTGGCGCGGGCGTCCTCGGGGTCGGCTTCGCGGGCCACGTAGCCGCGTTCCTCCAGGACGGCGACGATCTTGGCCGCCCCCTGCTTGGTGACCGCGAGGCGGCGGCCCAGCTCCGAGGTGTTGCCGGCCCCCGCGGCGATGGCCCGCATCGCGAAGTCGTGGACCGGCCGGACATCGGCGAAGCCGCGGGCTTCCAGCTCGACCACGGCCTGGTCGACGAGCGAGCGGAAGCCGCCCAGCAGGAGGAGCGCGAGATCGGGGCCGGAACGGGTCATGCGCCCGACACTAGACCGCAGCGCTAGACCGCGGCGTCGACGGTGCCGGTGAACTCCAGCAGCGCGGCCGCGAGCCGGCCGGGGGCCTCGAGCGCGGCGTAGTGCCCGACCCCGTCGAGGACCACGGACGTCACCGGGCCGGAGCTGACCTGCCGGAGGGTGGTGACCGTGAACGGGTTGCCGCCGGCGTCGATCGCCAGCACGGGAGCGGCCAGCGGGCTGGAGGTAGCCAGGGCCCGGATCTCCGCGCCCTCGCCCAGCATCGACTGGTAGAGGCCGCTGGCCCCGCGCCAGCCGTCGGGCCGGGCGTACGTACGGGCGAACTCACCGAGGTCGGCCTGGGTGACCGCGCCCGGCACCACGGTCAGGGCCGCGAACATGAACTGGCCCAGGAACTCGCGCTCCCGGCCGGCCAGCAGCAGGTCCGGAACGCCGGGCGCGGCCAGCACGCCGATGTGCCAGCTGCCGCCGTGGGTGACGTCGGCCAGCGCCTCCAGCCCGAAGCCGGCCAGCCCCATCTCGATACCGGTGAAGCTCAGCACGTCCTCGCGGTGGGTAGCGGCCAGCCGGAAGACGGTGCCGCCGCTGATGTCCTGGCCGGTCAGGTGGACCGGGCCGAGGCTCAGGTGCCGGATCAGCTGGTGCAGGTCCTCGGCCGCGGTCGCGCTGTCGTACCGGCCGGGCGCGTGGGCCGAGTCGCCGAAGCCGCGCAGGTCGACCGCGAACACCCGGTGGTCGCGGGCCAGCTCCGGGATGACCTGATGAAAGGCCCACCAGGTCTCGGGAAACCCGTGGACCAGCAGGATCGGTGACCCGGCCGTCCCGGCCTGGACGTAGTGCAGCCTCGTGCCGTTGACGTCGGCGTACTGGTGGGTGACATCCGGCAGGGTGGCCGCGACCGGCTGGGTGGGCATGATGCTCCTCGGGGTGGACAACTAAGTTGTCTATTACTTTAGACAACTTAGTTGTCCTTGTCGAGCCCAGGCCGGTCAGCCCTCCCGGTTAGCCAGCCGGGTCAGCTCTTGAGGCCGCCCTGGGCCTGAACCACCGGCAGCCGGTCGAAGACGCTGATCACGTGGCTGATCTTGCCGTCCGCGACGGTGAGGTACTCCATGCCGCGGAAGTCCTTGGCGAACGGAGTCTCGACCGTGTAGACGGCGGCGGCGTGCTCGCCGTCGGCCAGCACATCGATCAGCTGCCCGCTGACCAGGGCGGTCGCGAACGGCGTCAGGAACTCGCGGTACGCGGCCCGGCCCTCGATCACACCGTTCGGGGCCTCGGCCACGACGTCGTCGGCGATGAAGCTCAGCGCCTTCTCGGCGTCGCCCGCCAGCCAGGCGCGGACGTAGTCGGTGGCGATCTGCTGGGCGGTACCCGTGGTGGCGGTCATGGCAGGTGGTTCCTCTCATTGTTTGCTTCGCTGATGACCGCATGTTCTCCTGGCTATATGACACCTTCTGTCATATAGCCGCGAGAACTTTGGGAGCCATGAGATCCGACCGCCTGCTCTCGATCATGTTGCTGCTGCAGACCCACGGACGGCTGCCCGCCTCGGAGCTGGCCGAGCGGCTGGAGGTCTCGGCCCGCACGATCATGCGCGATGTGGAGGCCCTGTCCTCGTCCGGCGTGCCGGTCTTCACCGTCCGCGGCCCCCAGGGCGGCATCGCCCTGCTCCCCGGGTTCCGTACCGACGTGACCGGCCTGACCGCCGACGAGTCCCGGGCGTTGTTTGTGCTGCTGTCCGGTTCCGCCCACGCCGACCTCGGCCTGGGCCAGGCTCTGGGCTCCGCCCTGCGCAAGGTCATGGCCGCGCTGCCCGCCCCGCACCGCCCCGACGCCGATCTGACCAGCCGCCGCATCCTGATCGACCCGGTCCGCTGGCGCGGCGCTCCCGGCCCCGACCACCCGGCCCCGGATCTGACCGCGTTCCAGCAGGCCACCTTCACCGACCGGCGCTTGCGGCTGCGCTACCGGCACGGCCGCGACCGCCGCCTGCGCACCTACACCGTCGACCCCTACGGCCTGGTCAACAAGGCCGGCGTCTGGTATCTGGTCGCCGACCACCGCGGCGAGCCGCGCCTGTTCCGGGCCGACCGCGCCCTGTCCGCCGTCGTGCTGGCCGAGCCCGTCCGCCGCCGCGAAGGCCTGGGCCTGGCCGACGTGTGGCCGCCGCTGCGCCGCACCATCGACGACGTCCCCACCCCGGTCGCGGTCACCGTCCGCGTCCGCGACGAGATGCTGCCCCTGTTCCTGCGCGTCCACCAGGCCGACCTGGCCGACCCCACCCCGCCTGCGGGACCGGCCGGCCAACCGGCCGCCGGCCCGGCCGGCTGGACCCAGGTCGAGCTGCGCTTCCGGGCCCTGCTAGGCGCCCAGCCCCTGCTGGCCTTCGGCCCCGACGTCGAGGTCCTCACCCCCGAAGAACTCCGCCACACCCTGGCCCGCCAAGCCGCCGCCACCGCCGCCCTCTACGCCGGGCCAGCCGGGCGACCTCAGCCGTAGGTGACCGAGGTCATCTCGTCAGTCCAGTTGCAGCAGTGCCGATAACGTCGAGCGCGCCGCCCGGTCCGTGAACCCCCTGACACCAGGGCAACGCCTGCTCGATCGGCCCCGACGGCTCCCCGAAGAATGCGACCCCGCCAAAACCCAGGTGCGCGAACTGATGATTGTGCATATCGGCGAAACCCTGCACGACCATTTAGGTACCTCTGGGTCTGATTTGAGGTAAGGAACTGGCCTCAGCTGATACCGGGTCCGACCACCGCTATCGCGGCGGCTGCTTGCGCCAGGCGTGGGCCAGGTTGATGACGCCGACGATGATCCAGATCAGCGCCATGAGCACGATCGAGGCCGCGCCCGGCGATCCCTTGAGGACGATCGCGGTGATCAGCAAGGCGAACAGC
>DASXJM010000528.1:0-2173 GCA_036497405.1 Streptosporangiaceae bacterium
GCGTACAGGCCGTAGTAGGCGAGCTTCGCGACCTCCTCACCCGGCGACCAGACTCCGAATACACCGCAGGCGTCTTGTGGCGGCCGGTCCGAGGGATCGAGATCATCCGTCAGGCGGCCGTCGGGCTTTGGCACGGCTCCAGTCTAATGAGGACTCGGGGCTGCGCCACCCGGCAATACCCCCTCACACCTCGCCAACCGGCAGAAATGGGCTCAGATCGGCCCGCGAGCCACTGGCGTGGACCTGGCCCCCGGCCACCGCTTCGGCCCAGCCCAGCCGCCCGGTGGCCAGCCGGACCCAGGTCACCGGGTCGGTCTCGACCACGTTGGGCGGGGTGCCCCGGGTGTGCCGGACCCCGGGGACGCACTGCACCGCGGCCACCGGCGGTATCCGCACCTCGACCGACTTGCCCGGCACCTGCTCGGCCAGCCTGAGCAGCAGGTAGCGGACGGCGGGCCGGAGCGCGTCCCGGGGCGGCTCCTGGCCCGCGTCGAGGGCCCGGGTGACTTCGGTCACACGGGCGGCGTCGTCGGGGTTGGGCCGCCGGGCGGGCATGGCTGCCGGCCCGTCAGCTGGTGACCGCGGGCGCCGTGCTGGCCGCGTTGAAGATGGCCGGCAGCGTGCCCTGATGGGCCCCGGCCAGCTCGTCGAGCGGGACCGTGAAGCAGCCGTCCATGTCCAGGCTGGTCCCGGCCACGTTGCCGATCGTCTCGGCGGGCACGCCCCGCTCGGCGCACAGCCGGGCGAACTCGGCCTCGGCGCCGGGCCGGACCGTGACCACGGCCCGGGCCGCCGACTCGCTGAACAGGAAGGTGAACGGGTCGCCGGGCAGCGTGACCCGGGCGCCGCGCCCGCCGCGCAGGCAGGACTCGGCCAGGGCCACGGCCAGGCCGCCGTCGGACAGGTCGTGCGCGGCGTCCAGCAGCCCGGCCGCCGCCGCGTCGGCCAGCACCCCGGCCAGGGCCTGCTCGGCGGCCAGGTCCACCCGCGGCGGGCGCCCGCCCAGGTGGTCGTGCACCACCTGGGCCCAGGCCGAGCCGCCGAACTCGTCGCCGGTCCGCCCGAGCAGCACGACCGGGGCGCCCTCGGTGCCGAAGCCGATCGACAGCCGGCGGCGCACGTCGTCGTGCACGCCCAGCACCCCGATGACCGGGGTGGGCTGGATCGCGGTCTGGCCGGTCTGGTTGTAGAAGCTCACGTTGCCGCCGGTGACCGGGACCCCGAGGGTCAGGCAGCCGTCGGCCAGGCCCCGGACCGCCTCGGCGAACTGCCACATCACCCCGGGGTCCTCGGGGGAACCGAAGTTCAGGCAGTTGGTCACGGCCAGCGGCCGGGCCCCGGTCGCGGCCACGTTCCGGTAGGCCTCGGCCAGGGCCAGCTGGGCCCCGGCGTAGGGGTCGAGCAGGCTGTAGCGGCCATTGCCGTCGGTGGCCAGGGCCACGCCCAGGCCGGACTCCGGGTCGACCCGGATCAGGCCGCCGTCCTCCGGCATGGCCAGCACGGTGTCGCCGCGCACGTAGCGGTCGTACTGCTCGGTGACCCAGGTCGGGTCGGCCAGCCCGGGCGCGGCCAGCAGCCGCAGCAGCGTCTCGCGCAGGGCCGGGCCGCCGTCCGGGCGGGCCAGCCGGGCCGGGTCGTCGGCGATCAGGTCGTCCTGGCTGTCCGGGCGGGCCAGCGGGCGCTGGTAGACCGGGCCCTCGTCGGCAGCGGTGCCGGGCGGGATGTCGACCACGGTCTGGCCGTGCCAGGTCATCTCGAGCCGTCCGGTCCCGGTGACCTCGCCGATGGCCGTGGCCTGGACGCCCCACCTGGCGCAGACGGCCAGGAACCGGGCCACGTTGGCCGGGGTGACCACGGCCATCATCCGCTCCTGGGACTCGCTCATCAGGATCTCCGGCGGCCCCAGGGTGGCGTCGCGCAGCGGCACCTGGTCCAGCCGGACCCGCATGCCGCCGGTGCCGGCCGCGGCCAGCTCGGTGGTGGCGCAGGCCACCCCGGCCGCGCCCAGGTCCTGGATGCCGGTGATCAGGTCCTCGCGGTACAGCTCCAGGCAGCACTCGATGAGCAGCTTCTCCAGGAACGGGTCACCGACCTGGACGCTGGGCCGCTTGGCCGCGGCCCCTTCCCCGAAGGTGGCACTGGCCAGCACCGAGGCCCCGCCGATGCCGTCCGG
>DASXJM010000529.1:0-2575 GCA_036497405.1 Streptosporangiaceae bacterium
CCGAGTACCGTCCGGCCCCCGCGCCGGATACCGCCGAACTTCATGGCCATGGCGTTCGGGCTGGCGGGGCTGGGCGAGGTCTGGGACATCGCGCGGCCGGCGCTCTCGTTGCCGCAGGCGGTCCCGGACATCTTCCTGGCCGCCAGCGCGGTGGTGTGGGCGGTGCTGGTGGCCCGGTACCTGGCCCAGGGGTGGCGCCGCATCCTGGCCGACGTCCGGGATCCGGTGCTGGGGCCGTTCACGTCGCTGGCGGTCATCACGCCGATGATTCCGGCCGTGGCCCTGGCCCAGGCCAACCTGACCTGCGGGCGGGTGGTGGTCAGCGCGTTCGCGGTGGGCACGGTGCTGCTGGGCGGGTTCCTGACCGGGCAGTGGGTCGTCGGGGACCTCGATCCGGGGAAGGCCCACCCGGGCTACTTTCTGCCCACCGTGGCGGGTGGCCTGGTCGCCAGCGGATCACTGGCCCAGGTCCAGTTGCGGGACGCGGCCGAAGCGACCTTCGGTATCGGAATGTTGTGCTGGCTGCTGCTGGGATCGCTGATCCTGAACCGGCTGTTCTTCACCAAGGCGCTGCCGATCCCCCTCGTGCCGACGCTGGCCATCGAGCTGGCGCCGCCGGCCGTGGGCGGGCTGGCCTGGTTCGTGATCAACGGCGGCACCATCGACGTGGTGGCCCGGGTGCTGGGCGGATACGCCGTGCTGATGGCCCTGGTCCAGCTGCGGTTCATCCCGCTCTTCCGGAGCCTGCGGTTCTCCCCCGGCTTCTGGGCGTTCACCTTCTCCTACGCGGCCGCGTTCAGCTATGCGATCGCCTGGATCCGGGCCGGCGGGGTGCCCGGCGGCACGGCCCTGACCGTGATCCTGCTCGTCCTGATCACCGCGTTCATCGGGGTCATCGCGGTCCGCACGGTCCGGCTGGCCCAGCGCGGGCAGCTGTTCCCGAGTCCGGCGGCGGCGCCCGCCGCGGCCGTCGCAGCCGCCGTGGCGACGGCCGCCGCGGCCGAGCCGGCCGCACCGTTGAGAACGGGCAAGGTTGGGCAAAAGCCCTGATCAGAGCCTGTTACGTGACGAGCGCTACCTTGACACGGACGTGCGCGGATACCGAACATGATCTTGGGGTGTCTGACGATTCGGGGGGATCGTGATCAGGAAACTATCCGCTGAGGTGCTGGGCACCGGCCTGCTGGTGTACCTCGCCGTCGGGGTGGCCACGCTGTCGTTCGGGTTCGGCGCCACCGGGCTCAGCTTCGCGGCCGGGGTCGTGGCCACCGCTCTGGCCTTCGGCCTGGTGCTGCTGGTCCTGGCCTACGTGATCGGCCCGGTGTCCGGGTGCCACATCAACCCGGCCGTGACCATCGGCGTCTGGCTGACCGGCCGCATCTCGCTCATCGAGGCGGCCGGTTACTGGGTCGCCCAGTTCGTGGGCGGGATACTCGGCGCGCTGCTGCTGTGGGGCACGTTCAACTGCTCGCCCCTCTACAGCACGGCGCGGACCGGGCTCGGCACCGACGGCTGGGGCGCGGCCAGCCACATCCACATCAGCGTGGGCGGCGCGTTCCTGGTCGAGGTGGTGCTGACCGCGGTGTTCGTGTTCGCCGTGCTGCAGGCGACCAGCCGGACCGCCAGCGCGACCGTGGCCGGAGTGGTGGTCGGGTTCGCCCTGACCCTGGTCCACCTGATCGGCATCCCGATCACCGGCACGTCGGTCAACCCGGCCCGCAGCCTGGGTCCGGCCCTGATCGTGGGGGGCACCGCCCTGAGCCAGGTGTGGCTGTTCATCGTGGCTCCGCTGGTGGGCGGGGCCCTGGCCGCTGGCCTGCACCGACTGCTGTACCCGGAAGCGGACGAGAGCCTGGCCTCGGGCGACCTGCCCGCGGCGGTGGTGGACTGACGGTCCGGCCTTTCTTCGGACAGATGGGCATAGAAGGGAACCGAACGGGGAACTGGAACCGTCGGAACTTCAGGTCCGGAGGTCTCGGACCCGGTTGAACGGCAGGTAGCGGTAACGCTCGGCGACGAGGCGGAAGCGAAATTGGGACTACGTGTGGTGCAGGGGTGGCACAAGACGAAGGTTTTGGTGTCGAATGGGTACGTAGGCGATCAAAAGCCGACCCGAGCGCCCGGAACGACACAACGTCCTGGAGGGTACGTTTTCCAGCCGCGATAGCAACCAAAGACAGGGTGTCCTCATGCGATCCGCGCATTCGCGACCGGTCACAGTGGGCCTGGCCACCGGTCTGTTCGTTATCACCAGCGGCGTGACCGGCACGGCCATGGCCGCCATCGCGCCGTCCGCGTCGGCCGCGCCGGCCAGCCCGTCGGCGTCGGCCCTCACCGCCAGTTCGGCGGCGGCGGCCACTACCGCCGCCTCCAGCAGTGCGTCCGCGACCCAGGCGTCCAGTTCCCCCAGCGCGAGCGACCCCACCACCAGCGCGACCCCGACGCCCACCCCCACGCCCAGCAGCACCGGCTCCACCAGCAGCGCCGGCTCCGGCGGCAGCTCGGTCAGCGCGACCGACCCGCCCACCTCGACTCCGACCGCGACGCCGACGCCCACCGGCTCGGGCAGCACCAC
>DASXJM010000530.1:0-4788 GCA_036497405.1 Streptosporangiaceae bacterium
CTCGGAGACGGGACCATCCTCACCGGTACCGCGCCGGATGCCATGAATGCCTCTGTCGAGGTGTGCCACGAAATCGAGCCCTACTGCGGGGCCTTCCGGTTGAATCAGCCCGTCGTCGCGTCCGTCTGCCTGTATCGGCAACCGGGCGGCCGCACCGTCGTTCTGAGTCCCTGCGGCGTGTGCCGGGAGCGTCTGGCGGTCTACGGCCCGGAAGTCCTCGTGGCCGTGGCTGATCGCAGCGATCCGACCGTCGTGGTGTGGAAGACCCTCCGGGACGTCCTGCCTGACTACTGGATGGTTGCATTCCCCGACGAGATCGACGCTGGCTGGACCACCTGAGTCTGCACCGGCCTCAGGCAGCTGCGTTGATCTGCGGTGGATGGTCATTTGTGGCGGGCGGGGTTGAGACGCAGGACGACATCGATGATGGCGCCCTCGGCGAGGGACTCGGCGCGCTGGACCGCCACTTTGACGGGGACCAGGTAACGGCCGTCTTTGGGGAACAGGGCGGTGGTGAACTCGGTGTCGCCGATGGTGACGTGGACGGGTACCTGGCCCCAGTAGATGAGGCCGCGGGCGGCCTCTTTGAGATCTTCGCTCTCCTCGGGGGTCATGGGCACGAAAAGATACGGGGCCGGGCCACGCCACTCGATTATCTCGGCGGTGAAGGTCCACTCCATGGGGTCATCATCGGACATGGGCTCCGGGCGCCGGGAAGGTGGGCGGCTCATGCCGCTTGGGCCGTGACCAGCCAGGCGGCGGCGGGCATGGTCACGCCGGCGGGCGACGTGTACGGCACTAGATGGTCCCGGACCTGTCTGGTCAGCTCGCTGGCTTGGGCGGGGCTGAGCCAGGTCAGGACCTCCTGGGCGCTGGTGAAGGTGCGCTCGTATTCCAGCACGTCGTCCAAGTCGCGGCCGATGAGCATCGGCTCGTCCACCGTCGCGCACTCGACGCTGCCGAACCCGGCCCCGCTCAGCAGCGTGCCCACCTGACCGCGGTCGGCGAGGGAGAAGGCAGCATCTGGCCCGGGCGTCTCGCGGAGGTCAAGTTTCGCCGCGGCGGCGGCGAACCCGAAGGTGAAGAAGGGGTTCTCGTCGCGGGTGCGCCAGCAGAGGAACGCCAGCCGCCCGCCCCGCCGCAGCGCCGTCCGCAGGTTGCCGAACGCCGCGGCCGGGTCATCGAAGAACATGACCCCGAAGGTGCTCAGCACCACGTCGAAGGTACCGGCCGGGAACGGGTGAACCTGAGCGTCGGCGACCTCGAACCTGGCGTTGACGACGCCCGCGCCGGCGGCGAGCCGGCGCGCCTCGGCGACCTCGATCCGGGACACGTCGGCGCCGAGGGCGTACCCGCTGGGGGTGGCGCGGGCGGCCAGGATCGTCGTGTCACCGCAGCCGCAGCCGACGTCGAGAACGTTCTCCCCGTCCTGGATCCGCGCGGCGGCGAGCAACCGCGCCGTGAGCCGGTCCCGCATCCGCTCCCAGCGCTGACGCTCGTCGATGAAGTGCCGCCCGCTGGCCCCGTTCCAGTCTTCGGCCTGCTCCGCGTTCGCCGCCACGAAGTCCACGCTATATCGGCCCACCCGGCTCGGATCGGTGCCGGATGCGCCGTTCGGCCTATTGTGGGCGCCGACGGTGCTTTGGAGGTGGCGGGTGGAGCAGGGGCAGGCGGTGCGGATTGGGCTGGTGGGGTACGGGAAGGGGGGCCGGTACTTTCATGCGCCGCTGATTGCGGGGGCGGCCGGGTGTGAGCTGGCCGGGGTGGTGACCCGGTCGGGCACGCGGCGCGCGGAGCTGGAGAGCGACCATCCCGGAACGCCCGCCTACGACGACCTGGCCCAGCTGGTGGCGGGGGTGGACGCGGTGGCGATCTCCACGCCCGCGGACACTCACCTGCCGCTGGTGCTGGAGGCCATCTCGCTCGGGCTGCCGGTGGTGTGCGACAAGCCGTTCGCGCTGAACGCGGCGGCGGCCGGGCAGGCGGTGGCCGTGGCCGAGCGGGCCGGGGTGCTGCTGACCGTTTACCAGAACCGGCGGTTCGACGCCGATCTGCTCACCGTGCGCGCGGTGATCGGGTCCGGCGAGCTGGGGCGGGTGACCCGGTTCGAGTCGCGGATCGAGCAGTTCACGCCGCCGGACGGCATCACGGCCTCGGGCGGCGGGATCCTGCTCGACCTGGGCTCGCACCTGGTTGACCAGGCGCTGGTGCTGTTCGGCCCGGTGACGTCGGTGTACGCCGAGCTGGACGACGCGGGCGGCCTGCCGGGTCGGTTCTTCCTGGCCGCCCGGCACGCGGCCGGGACGATCTCGCACCTGGTGGGCGACGTGACGCTGCACGGGGAGCCGGGGCCCCGGTTCCGGGTGTTCGGTAGCGCGGGCACCTACGACGTCGGCGCCTTCGACAACCAGGCCGACGATCTGCTGGCGGGCGGTTCGCCGGCCGCATCCGGCGACGCCTGGGGGGTGGTGCCGCCGGAGCACTGGGGGCGCCTGCACGCCGGGCCGACGACCCGGCCCTGGCCCAGCGAGCGCGGCGACTGGACGGCGTTCTACACCTCGTTCGCCAACGCGGTCCGCGGTCAGGGCGCGGTACCGGTCGACCCGTGGGACTCGGTGGCCGGGCTGGAGGTGCTCGAGGCGGCCCAGCGCAGCGCCGACATCAATCAGGTGGTGACGCTCGGCTGAGCGACTTAGTTCGCCGGGGCCAAATTTCCGCTTCCGTGTCATACTGGCGCGGATCGTCAGGCCGTCTGCCTCGGGGGCAGTATGGTGCGGCCCGATCCCGCTCGTGGCGGCCTTTCTGGTCCGTCGCGTCGCACAAGCGGCGCGACCCGTACTGGGGAGGAACACAGATGCAACGCTTTGCAGCGGTTGCCCTCGCGGGGGCAGTAGCGGCGGGGGTGGCCATTCCAGCGGTCGCCGCCGGCGCTTCCACGTCATCAAAACCCATAGTCAGTGTGGTGCGTAGCGGGCTGAACAACCCGCGGCACCTGACCCTCACCGGCGACGGCCTGTGGGTCGCGCAAGCCGGGGCCGGAGGGCCGGCCGGAAAGTCGAACTGCGTCACCGGCCCGGCGATCGGCGGGCCCGGCACCACCCAGTTCTGCGTCGGCTGGACCGGCGCCGTGTCGCTGATCCGGCACGGTCACATCGCGGCCTCGGTCCCCTTGCCGTCGGTGGTGGAAGAAGACAGTGGCGAGGTCCTCGGGCCGGCCGCGGTCGCATTCAGCCACGGCCGGGCGGCCACGGTCATGCAGGACGTCCTGGTCAACAGCAAGGGCGGGAACGCCCTGCCCAAGCCGGTCGGGAACCTGTTCGGCCAGTTGCTGATCAAGTCGGGTCACCGGTCCGGCGCGGTGAACATCGCGGCCTACGCGGCGGCTCACCCGCAGTCGGCCTTCAGCCTGGGCACCGTCCCGGGTGAGACCGCTTACGACTCCGACCCATACGACGTGGTGGCCTACCACGGCGGCTGGGTGGTGGCCGACGCGGCCGCGAACTCGCTGCTGCAGGTCTCGCCGTCCGGGAAGATCCATCTGCTGGCCCGCTTCCCGGCCGTCACCGAGACGGCTCCGGCCGGGGTGCTCGGCCCGAACCCGGTGAAGGTGAAGGCCCAGGCGGTCCCGACCTCCATCGCGGTCGGGCCGGACGGCGCCCTGTACGTCGGCCTGCTGCGCGGCGTGCCGTCGAACCCGGGCACGGCCTACATCTACCGGGTCGTTCCTGGCCACCAGCCGACGATCTGGGCCAGGGGCCTGACCGCGGTCACGTCCATCGCGTTCGACTGCCACGGCCGGCTGCTGGCCACTGAGTACAGCACCGGCGGCCTGCTGTCGCCGCCCACCACGCCAGGTGCCCTAGTCCGGATCAGCCACGGTGGCCACACGGTCACCATGCTGCCGGTGTCCGGGCTGTTCCAGCCGACCGGGGTCGCGGCCGCGTCCGACGGCACCGTCTACGTGTCCAACTTCGGGGGCAGCACGGCCAAGGCCGCCCACCCCGGCGAGATCCTGAAGATAACCGGGTTGCGGTGATCCTCGCGGGGGTCACCCGGTACCCGGGTGACCCCCGCGAGCGGGAGGATGGCGGCATGGAACGCTTCCGCAACGGAGCGCTGACCTTTCAGGTCACCGACACCGGCGAGGCCGGGCCAGGTCCGGCCGTCATCCTCTTGCACGGGTTCCCGCAGGATGGGCGGTGCTGGGATCGGGTCGGGGCCACGCTGGCCGGCGATGAGTACCGGGTGCTGGCGCCGGACCTGCGGGGCTACTCCCCCGAGGCCCGCCCGGCCGCCCGGTCGGCGTACCGGAATTCCGAACTGGCGAGCGACGTGCTGGCGCTGGCCGACGCGGCCGGGGTGGACCGGTTCCACCTGGGCGGGCACGACTGGGGGGCCGCCCTGGCTTGGTACGTGGCCGGCCGCTATCCGGAGCGGGTGGCCTCGCTGGCCGCGTTGTCGGTGCCGCATCCGCAGGCGTTCGGGCGGGCCATGGTCTCCAGCAGCCAGGCGGTCCGGTCCTGGTACATGGCGGCCTGGCAGCTGCCGTTTCTGCCCGAGCGCGCCATGAGCCGCCGGGGCGGCCAGGGGTTCCGCGACACCCTGGTCCGGATGGGGCTCGACCCGGTCAGCGCGGAACGCTACGCTGCCCGGGCCCAGGATCCGGGCGGGCTGCGCGGCCCGCTCAACTGGTACCGGGCCATGCCGTTCAGCCTGCGCGAGCCGGCCGGCCCGACCTCGGTGCCGACCGTGTTCGTCTGGGGCAACCGCGACCAGTTCGTCTCCCGC
>DASXJM010000531.1:0-10499 GCA_036497405.1 Streptosporangiaceae bacterium
CGGCGACGACTGGCTGCTGTCGGGCACCAAGTACTACATCTCCGGGGTGGAGGAAGCCGGCGCCGTCCTGGTCGTCGCCCGCACCCCGGCCGCCTCGTCTGATAACAGCAAGACCGAGGGCAGCGCGCTCGCTGATAACAGCAAGACCCAGCTGTCCCTGTTCATCGTCCCCACTGACGCCGAAGGCTTCGACAAGAAGCTCCTCCCGGTCGACCTGATGCTCCCCGAACGCCAGTACACCCTGCACTTCGACCAGGTCCGCCTGCCGGCGGAGTCCCTGGTCGGCACCGAAGGCGACGGGTTCCGCCAGGTCTTCCACGGATTGAACCCGGAACGGATCACCGGCGCCGCCCTCGGCGTGGGCATCGCCCGCCACGTGCTCGAAACCGCCAGCCGGTACTCCATCGACCGCAAGATCTGGTCCGCCCCCATGGGCGCGCTGCAGGGGGTCTCGCACCCGCTGGCCAAGGCCAAGATCGAGACCGAGCTGGCCGCGCTGATGACCCGGCAGGCGGCCTGGCAGCATGATCATGGCCAGCCCGCCGGCGAGGCGTCGAACATGGCCAAGTATGCGGCGGCCGAGGCCGCCCTGGCCGCCTGCGACGCGGCCATCCAGACCCACGGCGGCAACGGGGTGGCCACCGAGTACGGTCTGATCCCGTACTGGGGCCTGGCCCGGCTGCTGCGCATCGCCCCGGTCAACCGCGAGATGATCCTCAACTACGTGGCCCAGCACAGCCTGGGCCTCCCGCGCTCCTACTAGCCCGACCGCTTCGACGAGGAGGCGCCGCGTGGACCTCGACCAGAACCTGATCCAGCGGGTCAACATCGGCGACACGCTGACCCGCAGCGCCGCCGCCCACCCGGACCACCCGGCCGTGGTCGAAGGCGACCGGCGCTGGACCTACGCCGAGTTCAACGCCCTGGTCAACCGGCTCGCCCACGGGCTGGCCGGGCTGGGCTATGAACGCGGCGACGCCTTGGGCCTCGCGTCCGGCAACAGCGCCGAGTTCCTGGCTCTGTACTACGCCTGCGCCAAGCTGGGGGTGGTCGCGGTCCCGATCAACCTGGGCTGGCGCCCGGACGAGGTGGCCTTCGTCCTCGGCCACTCCCGGTCCCGCGGCCTGGCCGTCGAGACCCAGCTGGCCGACGGCCTGCATGACGCCATCGCCAAGGTGGCCGGCGTGGCCGAGGTCATCGTCCTGCCCGGCCTCGGCGCCGCCTACGAACAGGAGCCCGCCGACCGGCACTGGACCACGTTCGCGGCCCTGGCCGAGTCGGGCGGCACCGACAGCGAGCCCGAGTGCGTGGTCGACGACCGCGACGCCATCAGCTACCTCTACACCTCGGGCACCACGTCCTTCCCCAAGGGCGTGGTCGGCACCCACCTGGGCATCTACCTGGAGTCGATGTCGACCGCGCTGGATTCGGGCTGGCGGGCCGACGACCGGTTCGCGGCCATGATGCCGATGTTCCACACCGCCCAGCTCAACGCGTTCTGCACCCCGGCGATCCTGGTCGGCGCCACCATCCACGTCCTGCGTGGCTTCGAGCCCGGGTCGTTCCTGGACCTGGTCGAGACCGAGCAGATCACCCAGGTCTTCGGCCTGCCCATGATGTACCGGGCCGCGCTGGAGCACCCCAGCTTCGCCGGCCGCGACCTGAGCCCGCTGCGCCGGGCCGTCTACGCCATGGCCCCCATGCCGGACGCGCTCATCCGGGCCTGCCTGGACGGCTTCGGATGCGACTTCGCGCTGCTGTTCGGGCAGACCGAGATGTCGCCGTGCTCGACTCTGTTCCGGCCCGAGCACCAGCTCAGCCACATCGGTGCGGTCGGCACCCCGATCACCGGTGTCCAGGTCGCCATCATGGACCCGGACGGGAACCTGCTCCCGCCCGGCGAGCTGGGCGAGATCGTCTACCGCGGCCCGTCCACCATGCAGGGCTACCTGGACAACCCGGAAGCGACCGGGGCCGCCTTCGCCCACGGCTGGTTCCACTCCGGCGACGTCGGCCGGATGGGTGACGACGGCGTGCTCTGGTTCGCCGACCGCTACAAGGATGTGATCAAGACCGGCGGCGAGAACGTGGCCTCGATCGAGGTGGAAAAGGCGGTGTACGCGGCCGAGCCCGGCGTGGCCGAAGCCGTGGTCGTGGGCCTGCCCCACGAACGGTGGACCGAAGCCATCACCGCCGTGGTGGTGGCCAAGCCGGGCGTGACCATCGACCCGGACGCCCTGCTGGCCGGGGTCCGCCGGCAACTGGCCGGGTTCAAGGCCCCCAAGGCGGTCATCGTGGTCGACCAGCTGCCCAAGACCAGCACCGGCAAGATCCAGAAGAACCTGGTCCGCGACCAGCACGCCACCCACTACCAGAGCTAGCCACCCACCACCAGAGCTAGGAAGCCAATTGCCCGCAGCGACCCGTGGATTCGCCATCCTGCGCGGCGGCGTGGCCGACGCGGCCGCCGTCGCCGCCGAAGCCGAGCAGCGCGGCTACCAGACCGCCTGGAGTCCCGAGTTCTACACCCGGTCCGGGATCGTCACCCTGGCCGCCATGGCCCAGACCACGCAGCGCTCCCGGATCGGCAGCGCCATCGCCTACGGGGTCGGCCGGACCCCACTGGTGCTGGCCACCGAGGCCCGCAGCCTGGACGAGCTGTCCGGCGGCCGGCTGGTCTACGGGCTGGGCACCGGCACGACCAAGATGATGTCCAACTGGCACGGCGTCGACCCGTCCGGGCCCGCCAGCCGGATGGAAGAGCTGATCCCGCTGCTGCGCCAGCTGTGGCGGCTGCACGAGGGCCCGGTGAAACACGACGGCCGCTTCTACCACGTGGACATCACCCCGACCGCCGAGATGAGCGCCCCGCTCCGCACCGGCATCCCGGTCTTCACCGCCGGGGTCAACCGGCGCATGATCGAGGTCGCGGGCCGGGTCGGTGACGGCTACATCGGCCACACCCTGTTCACCCCGGCCTACTTCGACGAGGTGGTCCGCCCGGTCATCGCGGCCGGCGCCGCCAAGACCGGCCGGGACCCGGCGAAGGTCGAGATCGCGGCCATGGTCATCTGCTCGGTCTCCGACGACGAAGAGGAAGCACGGTCCGCGGCCGCCGCCCAGCTGGGCTTCTACGCGGCCCCGCGCACCTACGGCACGGTGCTCGAGGAGACAGGATTCGGCGCGGCCGGGGAGAAGATCCGGGCCGCCTTCGCTGCCCGCGACATCCCGGCCATGACCGCCGCCGTGCCCGAGGCCATGGTCGACGCGATGGCCGCGGCCGGCACCCCCGAGCAGGTCCAGGCCAAGCTGGCCGAGTTCGGCCGCCACGTCGACCACGTGATCGTTTACCCGGTCAGCTTCGGCCTGACTGAGGAGCGCAGCCGCCAGGTCACCGCCGACCTGCTGGTCGCGGCCGCTCCGTAACGTGGCGCCCCGTACCGTATGGCCATGACGTCCCCCGCCACCGATCGGCCCGCTGATCCGCTCACTGGCCCGCCCGAGTGGTTCACCAAGGCCCTGGCCACCGAACCGGAAACCGGCCGGGTCGACGTGGACGGCACCGCCATCGCCTATCTGGCCTGGGGCGCTCCCAGCCGGCGCGGGGTCGTGCTGGTCCACGGCGGCGGCGCCCACGCCCACTGGTGGGACCACATCGGCCCGCTGCTGGCCCAGGACCGCCGGGTGCTGGCCCTGGACCTGTCCGGGCACGGCGACAGCGGCCGCCGCGACGACTACTCGCTGGACATCTGGGCCCGCGAGGTCCTGGCCGTGGCCGCCGGCGCGGGCCTGACCGAGCCGCCGACGGTGATCGGGCACAGCATGGGCGGGCTGGCCACGCTCCGGCTGGCCAGCCTGTACGGCGCCCAGATCGCGGGCGCGGTGATCATCGACTCCCGGTCCGCGACCGGGACCTGACCCCGGAGGAGACCGCGGCCCGCGAGCAGCGGGCCTTCGGGCCGCTGCGCGTCTACCCGACCCGGGAGGACTGCCTGGCCCACTTCCGGCCGGTTCCGCTCCAGCCGACCCTGCCCTGGATCTCCCAGCACGTGGCCGCGACCTCGATCCGCCCCGTGGAGGCGACCCCCGAACATCCCGACGGGGGCTGGACCTGGAAGTTCGACCGGCGGATCTTCGCCCGCGAGCCGTTCGGGGCCGCCCTGCTGACCCGGCTCGACTGCCGGGTGGCCCTGTTCCGGGCCGAGCACGGCATCGTGTCGGTCCAGATGAGCGAGGTCATGTACGACCGCCTGGGCCGGGTGGCGCCGGTCATCGAGATCCCAGCCGCCGGGCACCACGTCATGCTGGACCAGCCGGTGGCGCTGATCGCGGCCCTGCGTACGCTCCTGTCGGACTGGGACCATTCCCGGCCGGCGTCGAATTTACCTATCGAAGGTCACTTCGCTGGCTCCGGCACACCGATCGGGCTCGGGTAGGGGACGACTGCGGCGCAGGCGATAGCCAGGGGCGTCAGCGCCGCCGCGAGTTCGGTCACCCCGGCCTCCCCGAGGTTCGCCCACGGCCGCAGGGCGGCCCGGTCGGTGGCCTCTTCCACCGTGGCCTTCAGGTCCCGGCCGGCCGCGGTGATGATCCCGCTGGCGTCCAGCAGCCCGCGCCCGGCCAGCCGGCCGGCGGCGGCGTCCCACTGCTCGTCGGTCCAGCCCCGGATCGGCTGCATGGTCTTCCGGGACATGTCCAGGCCGCACCGCAGCACCAGCACCTCGGCCCCGTCCAGGTCCGCGGCCAGCACGGCCGCGAAGTGCCCGTCGCCCCGGTGCTCACGCAGGGTGCTGGCCGCCTGCCACAGCCGCCCCAGATCGTCGCCGCCCGCCGGGAGCGCCCCGTTGGCCGCGGCCAGCGGCCGGCCCGGGTAGTCCAGCCCGTCCAGGGCCTGCTCGAGCAGGCCCACCGCCGTCTTGACCTCGTTGTCCCGCCCGGCCAGCAGCGCGCCCAGCGCGGCCGCCGCCCCCTCCCGCCGGAGAGCCAGTGCTTCCTTTGGCGAGATCAGCTCCCACACCGACGGCAGCGCCCGGGCCACGAAGGCGGGCGCGAAGTTGTAGAACGACGCGGTCACCACCTCCGGCCCGGCCGCCCCCAGCGGAGCGGCCCGGCCCGCGAAGTACCCGCGCCAGAACCCGCGCAGCCCGGCCGCCTTGTACGCCTCCAGCGCCTCGGGTGCGAAGTACGTCACCGCGTGCACCGGCTCGAACAACGTCCACATCCGCCGCGCCACCGCGGCCTGATCTGCCATGGCCTGATCATCCCGTGCCCCGGCCGCCGCCGTCCACGGCCCCCGGCCGCGGCGGTCAGTCGTTCTCGACCACGAAGTCCCACTTGGCCACGATGTGGGTGCCGTCCGGAGCCCAGCGCATCAGGCCTTCCCCGGTGGCCTCGACCGCCCGCAGCTTGAACTTCACCTTCTGGCCCGGCTTGAGCTCGGCCGGTGGCCTGGGCTGACCCTTGACGAAGACCGGCTTGTACACGTGGCCCTGGTCGTCGATGGCGGTGAAGTCCGCGGTCTTGATGGGCACCGTCCCGGTCGCCCCGGACAGCGTCACCGTCCAGGTGCAGGTGTCCGCGTTGGCCTGGAACGGCAGGCCCTCGCCCGGGACCTGAGGACCGCTGACGTTGATCAGCACCGAGAACCCCGCCGTCTTGACCTTGACCGGGTCGCCCTGGCTGGTCAGGGCGGGCCGGGCCGCGGTGCCGGTCAGCACGCTGTCGGTGCCCTGGCTCAGGGTGTCTTTGGGCAGGAACGACGGGTAGCTGCCCAGCGGGGTCGCACGGACCGCGGCCGGGCGGGCCGGGTGACTCGTGCCGCACCCGGCCAGACCGGCCGAGGTGGCCGCCACCGCGAGGATGGCGGCCACCAGGCCTGCGCGTCGGGCGAGCGTCACACTCGTCCCGGCTGGAACATCCCGCGACGGCGGGCCCACAGGTAACCGCCCACCGCCAGCACGGCGGCCAGCGGGGCCCCGATCTCCAGGGCCAGCAGCCCCGGCGAGGAACCGGACGAGCCGGTGCCCGGCACGGTCAGCGCGGTCAGCTTGTTGTTGCCGCAGCCGCAGCCGTAGCCGCTCGGGTGGTTGAACACGTCCCGGCCGAAGGCCCGCAGCCCCGGCTGGGCCGCGTACCCGAGGTGACCCTGACGGTCCAAGCCGCCGGACACGGTGCCGGCCGGCAACTTGGCGTGGTCGTGACCGGCCGACACGTTGAAGATGTCCTCCATCGTGCGCAGCCAGCTGTAGTGGTTGTAGTAGGTGGTCGACACCGTGCCGGGCCGGATGAACGGGCTGATCAGCACGCTGCCGGTGTCGCCGCCGCCGGTGGTCGGGTCGGTGGCGTCCCACAGCGGGTCGGCCGTCTGGCCCGGGGCCAGGTCGGCCGGGTCACCCTCGGCGCTGAGCGTGATGCTGCTCAGGGGGCCGGCCGGCTTGACCGGGGTGCCGTCCTGGCTGACCAGCTGGAACGACCCGGTGGTGGCCGCGCCGGTGTTGGTCGCCGGGAACAGCGGCCCGGTGTTGACCACCGCGCCGACGTAGGAGTTGGCCGGGACGTTGGTGCCGGTCACCGTGCGGCCGGTGTCGTCGGACACGATCGTCGGGTCGGTGATCATGCTGGATGAGGTGGTGCCGGTCACGGTGTCGGTCCGGGCCCCGGGCGGGCTGCCCGCGCCGCCCCGGACGATGCCGGGCACACAGTCCGCGGGCACCTTGGCCGGGGTGGTCGACGTACAGGCCGGCGGCCGGTCGATGAAGGCGTTGTTACCCGGCCCCGGGTACAGCTGGTCACCCTGGCTGTTGGTGCCCAGGGTGGAGTTCGGGCCGGTCGGCTCGTAGTGCACGTTCCGGCCCCACAGGTTCTCACCCGCGGTGTCGGTCTTGATCGACTCGGCCGCGTTGGCCTGGTCCTGCCGGGTGGGCGGGTAGTTGTTGGCGTCGTTGAAGCTGTTCCCGGTGTAGGTGAAGGGCGGGAACGCCTCGTCGAAGGTGACGTCGATCAGACCGCCCTGCTTGAACGCCTGCGACTGCTCGATCAGCGGGATGTAGTACTTCAGGAACAGGTCCGAGGCGTACAGGCCGCCGGTGAAGTTCTTCGGTGTGGTCGTCTCGGGGCTGAACGGCGTCGGCGAGTTGTAGTTCGGGGTCCCGTTGGCGTTGAAGGCGCCGGACAGGTTGTTGCCCTTGCACACCGCGTCGTGGGCGTCGCTGCAGTTGTCCGGGGTGATCCAGCTGAAGTCCGGCGTGCTCTTGGCACTCTTCAGGTCGTGGACCAGGCCGGTCTGCGGGTTGTCCAGGTTCACGGTGTGGTTGGCGTCGCAGTTGGTGCCGCCGTTGGCCGGCTCGTTCAGGGCCGGCCCGTTGACCGTGGAGCCGTCCAGTGACTGGAACCACGCGAACGGGAAGTGCTTGGAAACGTACTGGTCGTTCGGCTGGGCCGCGGTCAGCGTGGTCACCCCGGCCGGGAAGCCGGAGGCCATGTTGGTCGGGTTGGTGTCCGGGTTGTTGGCTGCCGTACCCGGGCCGTGGCAGACCGCGTCCTCCCGGTTGGGCACCGTGTTGGCCTGGAACGAGGTCGAGCCGGGAGTCTGAGCTCCGCCGATGTCCTGGGCGTAGCCCTTCCAGGTCTGGCCGGCCGCGTTGAGCTGGTTGAACAGGGTCGGCACGTCGGTCGGGTAGGTGCAGCCGTTCTTGCCGTTGGGGGCGTTGGCCCCGCTGGGCTGGGCCGCGTTGGCCGGCGAGCTCATCTGGCCGAAGTTCTTGTTGGCGAACAGGGAGCCCTGGTGAACGATGCTGGCGTTCGGGCCGATGGTGAAGTTGGAGACGCTGCAGTCTTCCTGGGTGTCTTCCTCCGGGGCCTGGCCCGACACCAGGGACAGGTAGTTGTCCATGCTGGAGTGGCCGGTGCCGTAGTAGTTCTTGAGCAGGACGCCCTGCTTGGGCAGGGTCTTCCACAGGTAGCTGTTCTGGTTCAGGCCGGTGAACGTGGCGTCGTAGGACTTGTTCTCCAGGATGATCAGCCACACGTGCTTGATGGCCCCGGATTTGAGCCCGGAGCTGCTGATGGTGACCCCGCGCGACTGCGAGGCGGGCTGAGCCGGAGACGCGCTGGCTATGGATGCTGGCACCGCGACACCGGCCACGGAGAACAGTCCCACCCCACACGCGACGGCAGCCCGCAGCAGGCGACGGCCAGTGCGCGACATTGTCATGTTGATGACTCTTATGGCCGGCCCGAACCGGGTCAACACCCAAAAGCAACGCGTTTTAAACGGATGGGTTAACAATTCCCGACTGATCACGACGTGGGCACGGCCACGTCACGATCACGGCTCGGTCCCGACCGGGAGCATCCAGACCGGCCCGCCGATCGTAGGCGCCGCGTGACCAGGGTCGTCAGCGCGGCGGGGCCGGGTCCGGGGCGAACTCGGCCCGGACTCCCAGCAGCCGGACCGGCCGTCCCGGGCTGAACCGGCCCAGCGCGGCCAGGGCCGCGGCCCGGATCGGCTCCGCGGCCACTGTCGGCCCGGCCAGCGGCTGCCCGTGGGTCACGGTGATGAACGGCGCGTACCGCACCTTGACCACCACCCGGACCGCGGGCCGCGACTCCTCCGCCCCAGCCAGCTCGGCCGCCACCGTCTCCCCCAGCCGGGCCACCTCGTCGGTGACTTCGGCCCAGTCGGTGAGGTCCTGCTGGTAGGTGACCTCCCGCCCGTGCGAGCGGGCCCGGTAGGGCGTGTCGTCCACGGTCTGCTCGCCGCGCCCGTTGGCCAGCAGCACCAGCCAGGGCCCGGTGGTGGGCCCGAACACCGCCGCCAGCGCGTCCGGCTCGGCCGCGGCCAGCTCGCGCACGGTGTGCAGGCCGAGGGCGGCCAGCTTCTGGGCGGTCTTGGCCCCGATGCCCCACAGCGCGTCGGTGGGCCGGTCGCCCAGGACCGCGAACCAGTTCTGGCCGGTCAGCCGGAACACGCCGGCGGGCTTGCCGAACCCGGTGGCCAGCTTGGCCTGCAGCTTGTTCTGGCCGATGCCCACCGAGCAGTCCAGCCGGGTGGCCGCCTTGACCCGGGCCTGCAGGTCACGGGCGAAGGCTTCCGGGTCGTCGGAGTCCACCCCCAGGAACGCCTCGTCCCAGCCCATCACCTGGACCACCGCGCCCGAGGCCCGCAGCGCGGCCATCACCTCGGCCGAGACCTCCTCGTAGGCCTCCCGGTCCACCGGCAGGAACACCGCGTCCGGGCAGCAGCGCCGGGCCCGCCGCAGGGCCATGCCCGACTGCACGCCGAACGCGCGGGCCTCGTACGACGCGGTGCTGACCACGCCCCGTTTGGCCGGGTCCCCGTCGCCGCCGACCACGACCGGCCGCCCGGCCAGCTCCGGATGGCGCAGCACCTCGACCGCCGCGATGAACTGGTCCAGGTCGACGTGCAGGACCCAATTGGTCACACCTCAGTATTACCCCAGGTCAGGTACTACTGATCCAGCTGTGCAGGCGGCGCGAGATGACGCCCTGGCCGATGTCGTGCCCTCGCCAGAGCGCGAACTTGTCCCCGGCCTCCAGGTAGTCCTCGACGTCCTCGCCCCGGACGGTCACGGTCAGCTCCACGCTGTGGCCGGCCGTCACCACCTGTTCACCGGCCCCGCTGACCAGGGCGCTGAACATCTTGCTGGTGTGGGTGTCGTGGTGCCGGGCGCGGACCACCACCCGGCCCTCCGGCTCCGGCAACAGCGGGCCGTCGTGGTCTCCGGCCGCATCCGGATCGAGCCGGACCAGCGCGCGGTACTTGTACTGTCGGGCCATGGTGATCGCCTCCGGCCCTGACTGAGGGATGTACCGATCGTAACTCCGCCACGACCAATGGCCACCCGCCCGTGGTTCCCGGCCCGGGCTCAGAGCGGGTGGAATTCCACCCGGTAGAGCAGGGTGCCGTCGTCGATGGGGCCGGCGTGGGCGGCCCGGCGGCGCAGGGTCTCGCGGTCGGGCTCCCCGGCCCGCCGCACATCCGCCTCGCTGACGTCAGCGAACGGGACCAGTTCGATGGCGTCCACCTCGATCAGCGCCCCGCCCGGTCCGACCGGGTAGCGTCCGCCCGCCTTGACCCTGGGCCGCTTCCACAGCCGGAACGACACCGTGATCTCTCCGGCCAGCACGTCGTCCCGCAGTTCCCGGCTGAACTCCACGGTTCGAGGCTACGCCGGACCGGATACGGCCGCCCCGGGCCGGAGCCCGGGGCGGCCGTGGTCAGGCGGCGGCGTCAGGCGCTGGTGTGCACCTGGCCGTTGACGCCGTGCGGGTAGAACCCGCCCGAGTTGGCCACCTTGGGGGTCAGGTACACGATGTTCAGCACCTGGCCCGGGGTGCGGCCGAAGGCGATGCCGTTGCCGTCGGTGGGGACGATGTTGGCTTTGCCGTTGATGGTGATGCCCTGGTCGTCGTCGCCCTTGCCGTCGAGGCTGTCGCGGGCGTTGGAGATGGCGTTGGCTGCGCTGGCCAGGCCGCGG
>DASXJM010000532.1:0-13433 GCA_036497405.1 Streptosporangiaceae bacterium
GTCCAGCGTGACCTGCTTGGTGGTCAGCCCGGCCTTGTTGAGCACGGTCAGGATGTGGTAGTTGGCCGAGCTGCCCTGCGCGACCGCGATCTTCTTGCCCTTGAGCTGGGAGATCGAGGTGATCGAGGAGTTCTTCGGCACGACCAGGGCCGCGCCGTTGGGGCCGGCCGTGCGGGCGCCGACGATGGTCACCTTTTCGCCACCGGCCGCGGCGAACACCGGCGGGGCGTCACCCACGCCGCCGATGTCGACCGCGCCGGAGCCCATGGCCTGCAGCATCGGTGGCCCGGAGGTGAAGTCGCTCCACTTGGCCTTGAACGGCAGCTTGTTGATCAGGCCCGCCGCCTGCAGCAGGGCCTCGGCGCCGGTGCCCTTCTGGTCACCGATGTTCAGCGTGACCGAGGAGACGTTCACGGTCGAGCTGGAACCGCCGGACGAGGACGACGACGAGCTACCCGACGACGCGGACCCCCCGCCTGATGACGAGCACGCGGCCACGGCCAGCACGGCCGCCCCTCCAGCCACGGCGAACAGGGCGCGGGCGTGTCTGGCCCGCAAAGAGCTGATCATGATAGGGAGTTCCTCTTCTTCAGGGAAACGTCAGGAAACGTCGTGGGTGGCTACACCCAGCTCGGTGAGCAGGCGGATCCGCAGGGCCACCAGGTCCGGGTGGTCCCGGTCCCGGGGCCGTTCCGGCGCGATCTGCGCCGAGTGGGCGATCTTGCCGTCGGACAGCACCAGCACCCGGTCGGCCAGGGCCAATGCTTCGTCCACGTCGTGGGTGACCAGCAGCACGGCCGGCTGGTGGCGCTCCCACAGGGACAGGACCAGCTGGTGCATGCTGATCCGGGTCAGCGCGTCCAGCGCGCTGAACGGCTCGTCCAGCAGCAGCAGGCCCGGGTCGCGGACCAGGGCCCGGGCCAGCGCGGCCCGCTGGGCTTCGCCGCCGGACAGCGTGAGCGGCCAGGCGTCGGCCCGGTCGGCCAGCCCGACCTCGTCCAGCGCGGTCCGCGCCACCGCCCGCGGGTCGGCCGCCCGCAGGCCGAGCGAGACGTTGGCCGCCACCTTCTTCCACGGCACCAGCCGTGGCTCCTGGAACACCACCGACACCGGGGCGTTGACCACCAGCTCGCCGCTGGTTTCCTGGTCGAGCCCGGCCAGCGCGCGCAGCAGGGTGGACTTGCCGGTACCGCTGCGGCCGATCATGGCCACGAACTCGCCCCGGCCGATGTCGAGGTCGAGGTCGTCCAGGACCACGTGCTCGCCGAAGGCCCGGCTCAGTCCCCGGGTCTGCACCACCGGGTCGCCGGGCCCCAAGGCCCCGGCGCCGGCCCCCGGCCCGGCCGCTAGGACGCCAGAATCCCGCGTCGCCACGTCAGCGCCCTCCTTTCGATCAGGCGGACGATGTAGTCGGTGAGCAGGCCCAGGATCAGGTAGACGATCAGCGCCACGAAGATCACGTTCTGCTGGAGGAACGTCTCGCCCTGGTTGATGATGTAGCCGAGCCCGGCGTTGGCGTTGATCTGCTCGGCCACCACCAGGGCCAGCCAGGCCGTACCCAGGCTCTGCCGCAGGCCGATCAGGATCGTGGGCAGCGCGCCGGGCAGGATGATCTGCCGGATCATCTCGCTGCGCCGGAGCCCGAGCACCTGGCCCAGCTCGGCCAGCTTGCCGTCCACCCCGCGGATGCCCGCGAACGTGTTCAGGTACAGCGGGATGGCCGCGGCCAGCGCGATCAGGGTGATCTTGGGCGACTCGCCGATGCCGAACCACACGATGAACACCGGGATCAGCCCGAACAGGGGCAGCGTCCGCAGGGCCTGCATGAGCGGGTCAATGGCGTTCTCGCCGGCCCGGCTGAGCCCGGCCGCGATGGCCAGGATGACCGCGACCCCGCCGCCAATGACGAAGCCGATGGCCACCCGTTCCAGGGAGATGAGCATCGCGTGCTGCAGCGTCCCGTAGGTGGGGGAGTTGGTGCTGATCAGGTGGACCGCGGTGGTCCACAAGGTGGTCAGCGAGGGCAGCTTCTGCTGCGAGACGACGCCGGTGGTGCTGAGGATCTGCCACAGCGCGAGCACCACGATCGGGCTGATCAGCCGGAGCCACCCGGCCCGCCGCCAGCCCTGGCCCCGGGTGCGTCCCGGGGTGGCCCGACCCCCGGTGACCCCGGCGATCGGCAGCGCGCCCGCGTCCGGCGCTCTCTCGTCAGCGGGGCTGCCCCGCCGGGTCGTGCTGGTACCTGTGGATATCGACACGGGGAGAACCTCTTCCGTGGTGCGTCGGGGGTGCCCGCCACAATCGTGTGTGCATCTCCCTATTAAGTCAACTGGACATATAGGGAATTAGGCAAGGGTGAGGCGGCCGTACCATCGCAGATGTGACGAACCCCGCAGCCTTTGCCAACCTGCGCGGCCTGGTCATCGACTGGGGCGGCGTCCTGACCAACTCGATCCTCAGCACGGTCAAGGTCTGGGTCGAAACCGACCAGATCGACTGGGACAGCTACGTGGCCTGCATGCGCCCCTGGCTGACCGAGGCCTACGGGGGCCCCGAGGTCGTGGCCAACCCGGTGCACGCGCTGGAACGTGGCGACTGCTCGGTGCCCGAGTTCGAGGAGATGTTCGCCGCCCGGCTGACCCGCACCGACGGCAGTCCCGTTCCCGCCGAAGGCCTGCTGGGCCGGATGTTCGCGGCCACCGAGACCGTGCCCGCCATGTACGACCTGCTCCGCAAGGCCCGCGCGGCCGGCGTCCGGACCTGCCTGCTGTCCAATTCCTGGGGTTCGGAGTGGTACGACCGCACCGACTTCCCCGACCTGTTCGACGGCGTGGTCATCTCCTGCGAGGTGGGCATGCGCAAGCCCGAGCCGGAGATCTTCCGGCACGCGGCCGAGCTGATCGGCCTGCCCCCGGCCGCCTGCGTGTTCGTGGACGACGTCCAGGCCAACATCAGCGCCGCCGAGGCCTGTGGCATGACCGGCGTGCACCACTCCGACCCGGCCGTCACCACCGAACGGGTCGCCACGCTGTTGCGTATCTGAAATTCCATCCCTATCGAAGGTCACGTGGTGACCCTCCCGGCGCCGCCCGGGCGGTCTAGCCTTGGCTGCTATGGCGTCCCCCGCCGCTGAGCCCCCCGTTGCTGAGTCCGGTAAAACGAAGGCCTACCCGGCCGCTTCGAGTCCCGGCCGTTCGGCCAACATGCGCGCCATCAAGCGGACCGACACCAAGCCGGAGCTGGCCCTGCGCCGGGCCCTGCACCGGATGGGCTACCGGTTCCGCAAGGACCACCGGCTCGACCTGCCCGAGCGCCGGGTCCGGCCCGACATCGCGTTCACGGCCCGCAAGGTCGCGGTGTTCGTGGACGGCTGCTTCTGGCACGCCTGCCCCGAGCACGGGTCCAAGCCCGCGGTCAACCAGGGCTACTGGAACCCCAAGCTGCTCCGCAACGCCGAACGCGACCGGGCCGCCGACGCCGCCCTGGCCGGCGCGGGCTGGCAGGTGGTCCGGCTGTGGGAGCACGTCCCGCTGGAGGACGCGGTCACCGCCGTGGTCGCCGCGCTCGAAGCCAAGCCCGAAACCAAGCTCGAAGCCAAGCCTGAAGCCAACGGTCACGGTGCGGACTAGTTCCGGGCCGGCCCGCCTGCGACCTGGCACACTCTGATCAGCCTGATCAGAGGGAAGCCCATGCGTGTATATCTGCCGTCCACCCTGCCGCGGCTGACCGCGGCCCTGGAAGCCGGTGAGATCGGCCCGGCGCCGCAGCCGGCGTTCGCCGTCACGCCCGCCCTGCGCGAGTGGTACGCCAGCGGCGACCTGGAAGAACTTGAGTACACGGTGCTGCTGGAGGCCTCCCGGGCCTCGCTGCGCCAGCTGGCCGGCCAGCCCGACGCGCCCCCGCGCCGGGTCGTGCTGGTCGCCGAGGTGGCCGAGGACGACCTGGGCAAGGCCAGTGGGCACCCGGCCGCGATCCAGGTGCTGAGCGCGATCCCGCTGGCCCGGGTCGCGGCCGGCCACGTCGACTCGCTGGAGGCCGCCGACGACGTGCGGGCCGCCGTGGCCGCCCTGGACGCGGCCGGCGACGGCGACGACGACGCCCGCTTCACGGTGGACAGCGCCGAAGGCCACGAGCTCGAGTGGTACGCCACCCAGGAGCTGTACTTCCTGCAGTAGAGCGGCGGCGGTAGCCTCCCGTCATGGACGCCATCAGCAACGTGCCGTGGCCGGTGAACGAACCGGTGCGGCAGTACCAGCCGGGAAGTCACGAGCGATCCGCGCTGGAGACCAAGATCAAGCAGCTCGCCGGTGAGCGGGCCGAACTGTCTATGACCATCGGCGGCCAGACCCGGATGGGCGGCGGCGACCGCATCGACGTGGTCCAGCCGCACAACTTCCGGCACGTCCTGGGTCAGCTGGGCAACGCCACCGACGCCGACGTGTCCGCGGCCGTGGACGCGGCCC
Organism: Streptosporangiaceae bacterium; assembly: GCA_036497405.1. Lineage (GTDB taxonomy): Bacteria > Actinomycetota > Actinomycetes > Streptosporangiales > Streptosporangiaceae > Bog-532. Next base: position 4,464 of record DASXJM010000532.1, read on the forward strand.
TGGCCGCCGCCCCGGCCTGGCGGTCCCTGTCCTTCGACGACCGGGCCGCCGTCTTCCTCAAGGCCGCTGACCTGCTGGCCGGCCCGTGGCGGGCCACCCTCAACGCCGCCACCGTGCTCGGCCAGAGCAAGTCGCCCTACCAGGCCGAGATCGACGCGGCCTGCGAGCTGATCGACTTCTTCCGGTTCAACGTGAGCTACGCCCGGCAGATCCTGGCCGAGCAGCCCCAGTCCGCCCCGGGCGCCTGGAACCGCATGGAGTACCGCCCGCTCGAAGGCTTCGTGCTGGCCATCACCCCGTTCAACTTCACCTCGATCGCGGGCAACCTGCCCACCGCGCCCGCGCTGATGGGCAACGTGGTGGTGTGGAAGCCGTCGCCGACCCAGCAACTGTCGGCGCACTACCTGATGCGGCTGCTGGAGGCGGCGGGCCTGCCCCCGGGCGTGATCAACATGGTCACCGGCGACGGCCAGGCCGTGTCCCGGGTGGCGCTGCCCCACCCGGACCTGGCCGGCGTGCACTTCACCGGTTCGACCGCGACGTTCCAGCACCTGTGGCGCACGGTCGGCGAGCACATCACCGACTACCGCGGCTACCCGCGCCTGGTCGGCGAGACCGGCGGCAAGGACTTCGTGGTCGTGCACCCCTCGGCCAACGAGGCGATCCTGGCTCCGACCCTGATCCGCGGCTCCTATGAGTACCAGGGCCAGAAGTGCTCAGCGTCCTCCCGGGCCTACGTGCCCCGGTCGATCTGGGAGCGCCACCGCGACAACTTCGTCGACCAGGTCGAGTCACTGACCATGGGCGACGTGTCCTCGGACCTGTCGTTGTTCATGGGCGCGGTCATCGACGAGCGGTCCCTGGCCAAGCACGCGGCCGCGTTCGAGCGGGCCCGCAGCCGTCCCGCGGTGCGCATCCTGACCGGCGGCCAGACCAACGACCACGAGGGCTGGTTCACCTCGCCGACCGTGCTGGAGTGCTCGGACCCCACCGACGAGGTGTTCACCACCGAGTACTTCGGCCCCATCCTGGCCGTGCACCCCTACCCGGACGAAGCCTGGGAGGACATGCTGGCCCAGGCCGCCGACGTCGCCCCCTACGCCCTGACCGGCGCCGTCGTGGCCCAGGACCGGGCCGCGATCGCCCACGCCGCCGAGGTGCTCCGCTTCTCCGCGGGCAACTTCTACATCAACGACAAGCCGACCGGTGCCATCGTCGGCCAGCAGCCCTTCGGCGGCGCCCGGGCCAGCGGCACCAACGACAAGGCCGGCTCCCTCCTCAACCTGACCCGCTGGACCAGCCCCCGCGCCCTCAAAGAGCTCTTCACGCCCCCCACGGACTACCGCTACCCCCACATGGGCTGACTGCCGGGGCCTCCCAACCCCCAGGTTCGGGAACACTTCTGCGCAAATGCTGCACAAAAGCGTTCCCGAATCCCTGGGCCCGGGACCTCCCACCCCGCCAGCCCCACCCGCCCCGGCGCACCGGCCTCAAGGTTGACCGGACGGCCCCGGCCGTCGGACCCCCGGCGGGGGCTACCCGCCCGTAGACTCCGGAGTGCGCCCGTGCCCCCGGCGCACTTGAGTCCTGACCCCCGACGGAGGCGTCACATTTACCGGCTGGCTCTTTGGAACATCGATCTGACGCTGGTCGATGTGACCCGGGTGACGCGGGATGCGTACGCGGAGGCCTTCCGGACCGTGACGGGGCGGCGGCTGATCCAGTTGCCGCAGATGGCGGGGCGGTCGGAGTCGGAGATCTTCTTCGAGGCAATGGCCCTGAACGGGGTCGACGTCAGCGCCCTCGGGTCGTCCGAGCAGTTGCTGGCTCCCTTTGGCGCCGAACTGGCCACCACGATGGCCGCCCGCCGCGACGAGCTCACCACCAAGGGCCAGGCCATGCCGGGGGCCCACGAGGCGCTGGAGGCGGTGGGCCGGCTGGACGGGGTGGTGCAGACCGTGCTGACCGGGACCAGTAAGCCGAACGCCCTGCTCAAGCTGCGGACCTTCGGCCTTGAGCAGTTCTTCGATTTCACCGTCGGCGGCTACGGCTCTGAGCCCTACCCCAAGGGCGCCCTGGTCCGGGTGGCCCGGACCCGCGCGGCCGAGAAGTACCAGGTCAACGCGGCTGACGACGACGCCGTGTACATCGCCGACTCGGTCCGGGACGTCGAAGCGGCCCGGATGGGCGGGGCGGCCAGCGTGGCCGTGGCCAGCGGGCGTTCCACCGTGACCGAGCTGCGCCAGGCCGGCGCGGACACCGTGCTGCCGGACCTGACCGACCCCGAGCGGCTGGCTTCCGAGGTCTACCGGCTCACCCGCGGCCAGCTCTGGACCTGACCCCGAGCCTGACCCCAGAACCTCCCGAACGCCCCGGTTACGCCCTGCGCCCCCACTGACACCTGCCGCGTTACGGCAGATAATCAAGGGGTAGAGCCTCCCCACGCGTCAGCGAAGGGTGGAACTCATGGAACAGACCGCAGGTACGACACCGGCCCCCGCGCCCCGGACCGCTGCGGCCGACGACCGGTCGGCCGGGGAACTGGTCAAGGAAATGACCACACTCGTGCCCCGGCTCGTGCGCGACGAAATCAAGCTGGCCCAGGTCGAGATGACCAGCAAGGGCAAGCAAATGGGCATTGGCGCCGGCGCGTTCGCCGGCAGCGGGCTCATCGCGCTCTACGCTGTTGGCTGCCTGCTGGCTTGCGCGATCATCGCTCTGAGCGGTGTGGTCGCAGCCTGGCTGGCCGCATTGATCATTGGCGTGGCGCTGCTGGTCGTGTCGGGCATTGCCGCCCTGATCGGCAAGAGCCGGCTGAGCAAGGGTACGCCACCGGTGCCCAAGGAGGCCATCGACAGCACCAAGGCCGACGTACAGGAAGTTAAGGAGAAGGCTCACCGATGACCGCTGACCAGCCGGCGGACGCCCACAACGTCCCCGATGACCCGGAACAGCTCAAACAGGACATCGAGCGCACCCGCGAGCAACTCGGCGAGACGGTGGAGGCCCTGGTGGCCAAGGCCGACGTCAAGGCCCAGGCCAAGGACAAGGTCGGGCAGCTCACCGACAAGCTGAAGGGCACCACCGCTCAGGCCAAGGAGCAGGCCACCGCCCGGGCGGCTCAGGCCCGCGACCAGCTCGCGGCCAAGACGAGCGACGCCAAGCAGGCCGCCACCGCCAACGGCGCCACGGTCAAGGGGGCCAAGGACCAGCTGCAGGCGGGAGCGACCGCCGTGGGCGGCAAGGTCCGGGATGTGACTCCCGAGCCGGTGCAGCGGGCCGCCAAGCACGCGGCCGCGCGCACGACGCCTCGCCAGGCGCTGGCCGCCGCGGCCGCTGCCGCCATCGGCCTGATCAGCTTTATTCTGGTCAGAAAGCGCCGGAGGAAGTAATGAAGCTGCTCTACAAGCCGTTCGGCCTGATCGTCAGCGTGATCGGCGGGATCCTGGCCGGGGCCATCTTCAAGCAGATCTGGAAGCTGGTCGCGCACGAGGAGGACACTCCGGACGCGACCGACGTGCAGAAGAGCTGGACCGAGGTGCTGATCGCCGCGACCGTGCAGGGCGCGATCTTCGCGGTGGTCAAGGCGGCGGTCGACCGGGCCGGGGCCGAGGCCACGCTGAAGCTGACCGGCATCTGGCCCGGCTCGGACTCGGCCGCCGAGGCCGAGAAGGAGCGCGAGAAGCAGGCCAAGAAGGACGAGAAGAAGAAGGCCAAGGCCAGCGCCTGATGCCGGCCAGCGGCGGGAGCCACCCGGGCGGCGCGGGGCAACCAGCCGACCTGGAGCCAGGCTACGGCGAGCTGCTGTGGACTCCGGGCCCGGACGCGATCGACCGGGCCCGGGTCACCGCCTACCAGCGCTGGCTGGCCGCCGAACGCGGCATCGACACCGGTGACGTCGGCGACTATGACGCCCTCTGGCGCTGGTCAGCGGCGGACCCGGCCGCGTTCTGGCCGACGATCTGGGACTGGTTCGACGTCCTCGGCGACCGTGGCGCCGGCCCGGTCCTCGAAGGCCGCATGCCGGACGTGGAATGGTTCCGCAGGGCCACCATCAACTACGCCCGCAATGCGCTCCGCACCGCCCGGACCGATCCCGGCCGTACCGCGCTTATTTTCCATATCGAAGGTCACGCTGATGGCTCCCTGACCTACGGCGAGCTGGCCGCGCAGACGGCCCGGATCGCGGCTGGTCTGCGGGCAGCCGGGGTCGGGGTGGGCGACCGGGTGGCCGGGCTGCTGCCCAACGGCCCGCACGCGGTGATCGCCCTGCTCGCCGCGGCCAGCCTGGGCGCGGTCTGGTCGTCCTGCTCGCCGGACTTCGGGGCGGCCAGCGTGATCGACCGGTTCGCCCAGATCGAGCCGAAGGTGCTGATCGCGGTGCCCGGCTACCGGTACAACGGCCAGGAGTACCGGCGCGAGGACGTGGTCGGCCAGATCGCCGCCGCCCTGCCCGGCCTGGCCGCGGTGGTGCTGGCGGGCCGGCCGGACGGCCCCCTGGGCCGCCATGACGATTCCCATGATCTGCCGGTGCTGGACTGGGACACGTTCGGCGACGCGGACGGCCGGACCGAGCCCGAGTACACCGAGGTACCGTTCGGCCATCCGCTCTGGGTGCTGTACTCCTCGGGCACCACCGGCCTGCCCAAGCCGATCGTGCACGGCCACGGCGGCATCGTGCTGGAACACCTGAAGGCGCTGGCCCTGCACCTGGACCTGGGTCCGGCGGACGTGTTCTTCTGGTACACCACCACCGGCTGGATGATGTGGAACTTCCTGGTCGGCGCGCTCCTGGTCGGGGCGACGGCGGTGGCCTACGACGGCAGCGCCACCTACCCGGGCACCGACGCGCTGTGGCGGCTGACGGAGAAGGACCGGGTCACCTACTTCGGGGTCGGCGCCCCGTACCTGCTGGCCTGCGCCAAGGCTGGGCTCTCGCCCGGCCGGGACCTCGACCTGACCGCGCTGCGGGGGGTGGGTTCCACCGGGTCCCCGCTGCCGCCGGAAGGCTTCAGCTGGGTCTACCAGCACGTGCACGGCGACGTGGTGCTGGGCTCGCTGTCGGGCGGCACCGACCTGTGTACCGGTTTCGTCGGCCCGGTCCCGGTCAAGCCGGTGCGCTCCGGGGTCATCACCGTCCGCTGCCTGGGCGCGGCGGTGGAAGCCCTGGACAGCTCCGGGCGCCCGGTCACCGGGCAGGTCGGTGAGCTGGTCATCAGCGAGCCCATGCCGTCGATGCCGGTCGGCTTCTGGAACGACCCGGACGGCACCCGCTACCGGGAGAGCTACTACGCCGACTTCCCGGGCTACTGGCGGCACGGCGACTGGATCAAGATCCTGCCCGACGGCGGCTGCGTCATCTACGGCCGGTCCGACGCCACCTTGAACCGCGGCGGGGTCCGCATGGGCACCAGCGAGTTTTACCGGGTCGTCGAGGCCTTCCCCGAGATCGCCGACAGCCTGGTCGTGGACACCGGCCAGCTCGGCACCGACGGGCGGCTGGTGCTTTACGTCACGCTGGCCCCGGGCGCCGAACTGGACGACGACCTGACCAGCCGGCTGCGCGGCGCGCTGCGGGCCAAGCTGTCGCCCCGGCACGTGCCGGATGCGATCCACCAGGTCCCGGGCATTCCGCGCACGCTGTCGGGCAAGAAACTGGAGATCCCGGTGCGTAAGATCCTGCTCGGCACCCCGGTCGCCCAGGCCGCCGATCCGGACGCCCTGGCCAACCCGGACGTGCTCGTGCACTTCGCCCCCAGCAGTCCTGGACCCGGATAGCCTTGATGCCTGGCAGGGGGACCGAGCCCGCTGCCTGCCGCCCGCACCGGGGCCCAGATTTGGTTACTAAGGGAAACCTGATCGTAACGTAGAGATGTATCTACAGTTCACGATGGTGCCGGAGCGTGGTCCAGTCCGGGACGCCCCCGCTTGGCGTCCGGACTTAAACGCGGTAATTACGTTACATACGCCAGCTTTCTGTGCAGTTGGACCACACAGCTAGCAGGTGGCGCGCGGCCCAGCGCGAGCCGCGCCTGTGGACACATGGGGAATGACAAAGATGTCGGACACTGTGGACGAGACCAGGGATGCTGCCCTCGACCGGGCGGCGCATTCGGAAGCAGAAGATCTGGGTGGCACCGCCGCCGCCGTGGGTGATCTGACCGGCTTCCTGCGGGCCTACTACCGGCACGTCGCCACCGAAGACCTGGCCTCGTTCGGACCCGGCTCAGTGGCCGCGGTGGCGGCCCAGCACGCGGCCCTGGCCGCCCAGCGCCCGCAGGGCCGGGCCCTGGTCCGGGTGACCGACGCCGACCCGGAGACCACCGGTGGCCCGGCTCCGGACGGTTCCGGCGGCCAGGCCTCGGCCATCGCCGCCTTCGGCCCGGTCCGGACCGTGGTCGACATCGTCACCGACGACATGCCGTACCTGGTCGACTCGGTGACCATGGAGCTGAACCGGCACCAGGCCGACATCAGCTTGATCCTGCACCCGCGGCTGGTCGTCCGGCGCGACGTGGCCGGCGCGCTGCACGCCGTGACCGGGCCGGTCAACGGGACCGCCGACGACAGCGCCCCCGGGGAGCTCACCGAGTCCTGGATGCACATCGAGATCGCCGGGCTGGGCGACCGGGTGCCGCTGTCCGAGCTCGAAGCCGACCTGTGCCGGGTGCTGGACGACGTCCGGGTCACGGTCGAGGACCAGCCCAAGATGGCCGCGGCCGCCGCGTCGCTGGCGGTCAGCCTGGGCGGCGACACCGACGCGCCCCAGCCGGCCCTGCTCCCGGGCCGGACCGAGCCCCACACCATGAACAGCGCCAGCCCGGAGGGATCGGACACCGAAGCGGGCGCGCTGCTGCGCTGGCTGGCCGACGGGCACTTCATCTTCCTCGGCTACCGCGAGTACGACCTGGTGCCCGGGAACGACGGCATGACCTTGAAGGCGGTGGCCGGCGCCGGGCTCGGCTTCCTGCGCCACGACCGCGAGGGCTCGGAGTCGTTCGCGGCCCTGCCCGCCGACGTCCGGGCCAGGGCGGCCGACCCGGGCCGGCTGGTGCTGGCCAAGGGCAACAGCCGGTCGACCGTGTACCGGAACAAGTACCTGGACTACGTGGCGGTCAAGAAGCTCAGCCCCGACGGCCAGGTCATCGGCGAGTGGCGGTTCCTCGGCCTGTACACGCACTCGGCCTACACCGAATCGGTGGCCCGCATTCCGGTGCTGCGGCGCAAGCTGGCCGCCGTGCTGGCCGCGGCCGCGGTCACCCCGGACAGCTACGACGGCAACGACCTGGTCGAGATCCTCGAAGGCTACCCGCGCGAGGAACTGTTCCAGATCGGCACCGCCCAGCTGACCGAGATCGCCACCGCCGTGCTGCGGCTCCGAGAGCGCAAGCAGACCCGGCTGTTCCTGCGCCGCGACGCCTACGGCCGGTACATGTCCTGCCTGGTCTTCCTGCCCCGGGACCGGTACACCACCGCGGTCCGGCTGCGCGTGCAGGAGATCTTGCGGGCGGCCCTGGACGGCGCCTCGGTCGACTACAGCGCCATGGTCGGGGAGTCGGCGCTGGCCCGGCTGCACGTGGTGGTCCGGGGCCGCCGGGGCGAGCCGCTGCCCGACGTGGACGCGGCCACGCTGGAACGGCGGATCGCCGCCGCGGTCCGGTCCTGGGCCGAGGACCTGGAGGAAGAAGCGCTCCGGGTCTGCGGCAGCGACCGGGCCAAGCGGCTGCTGGACCAGCTGGCGATCGGGATCCCCGAGACCTACAAGGCCGACGTGGCCGCCGCCGACGCCGTGGACGACCTGCGCCGGGTGCTGGAGCTGGCCGAGTCTGGGGACGGGTTCGCGGTCCAGCTGCGCGACGACCACGACCCGGCCGGCGGGGACTGGCGGCTGCGGGTGTACCGGACCGGGGCGCCGATCATCCTGTCCGACGTGCTGCCCCAGCTGCAGCACATGGGCCTGGAGGTCGTGGACGAGCACCCGTACGAGTTCACCGGCCCCGAGCCGTTCTGGATCTACGACTTCGGCCTCAGCGCGGAGTCCCAGGCCTGGCGGGCCCGGCCCCGCAGCGAGGGTGGCCGCGAGCAGTTCGAGCAGGCGCTGTGCGCGCTGTGGCACGGCGAGGTCGAGGACGACGGCTTCAACGCCCTGGTCCTGGACGCTGGCCTGTCCTGGCGCGAGGCCATGGTGCTGCGCGCCTACGCCCGCTACCTGCGCCAGGCCGGGTCCCGGTTCAGCCAGGGCTATATCCAGCGGGTGCTGCGCTCGAACGTCCCGGTGGCCCGGCTGCTGGCCAAGCTGTTCGCGTCCCGCTTCGACCCGTCGCACCAGGCCGGGGAGGCGGAGCGCAGCGAGGCGCTGGTCGAGGAGATCCGCGGCGAGCTGGACGACGTGGTGTCCCTGGATCACGACCGGATCCTGCGCTCCTACCTGGCCCTGATCCAGGGGACGCTGCGTACGAACTACTTCCGGACCGGGGCCCAGCCCATGGTGAACCAGACCACCGGCGCGGCCGGCCTGTCCTGCGCCGTGCCCAGCTACGCGCCCTACCTGGTGGTCAAACTGGACCCGGGCCAGGTGCCGGGTCTGCCCGCGCCGCGGCCGAAGTTCGAGATCTTCGTGTACTCACCGCGCCTGGAGGCGGTGCACCTGCGGTTCGGCCGGGTCGCCCGCGGTGGCCTGCGCTGGTCGGACCGGCTGGAGGACTTCCGCACCGAGATCCTGGGCCTGGTCAAGGCCCAGGAGGTGAAGAACGCGGTCATCGTCCCGTCCGGGGCCAAGGGCGGCTTCGTGTGCAAGCGGCTGCCCGACCCGTCCGACCGCGAGTCCTACCAGGGCGAGGTGCTGGCCTGCTACCAGACGTTCATCAGCGCCATGCTGGACATCACCGACAACCTGGAGGGGGAGCGGGTCGTCCCGCCCCGCGAGGTGGTCCGGCACGACGGTGACGACCCCTACCTGGTCGTGGCGGC
>DASXJM010000533.1:0-6241 GCA_036497405.1 Streptosporangiaceae bacterium
AGCGGCTGGTACCGCTCGTCGTCGGGGTGGGCGATCAGGGCCACGCAGGCGGGCAGCAGTTCCGGCCGGGTGGTCTCGACGTCAACCCCGCCGTCGGCCGGCCCAACCTCGGCAGGCAGGTGGAACCGGATCCGGTGCCAGGCCCCGGGGTGTTCCCGGTCCTCCAGCTCGGCCTGGGCCACCGCGGTGCGGAATCCGACATCCCACAGCGTGGGCGCCTCGGCCTGGTAGGCCTGGCCTTCGGCCAGCAGTTGCAGGAACGCCAGCTGGGACAGGCGCTGGGCGCGGACCCCGATCGTGGTGTAGGTCATCGACCAGTCCACCGACAGGCCGAGGTGCCGCCACAGCTGCTCGAAGGCTCGCTCGTCCTCGGCGGTCAGCGTCTCGCACAGGTCGACGAAGTTCCGGCGCGAGACGTCCACCGGGCGCTGCCCCTTGGCCGCGGGCGCCGCGGGCACGGTGAAGCCCGGGTCGTACGGCAGTGACGGATCGCAGCGCACGCCGTAGTAGTTCTGCACCCGGCGCTCGGTCGGCAGGCCGTTGTCGTCCCAGCCCATCGGGTAGAAAACGTGCTTGCCGGTCATCCGCTGGAACCGGGCCACGACGTCGGTGTGGGTGTAGGAGAACACGTGCCCCACGTGCAGCGACCCGCTCACCGTGGGCGGTGGGGTGTCGATCGAGAACACTTCGGCCCGGTCGGACGACTTCGGGAACCGGTACAGCCCTGCCTCGTCCCATACCTGCGCCCACTTGACGTCGATGCCGTCCAGTGACGGCCGGCCGGGGACGGCGGGCGTGGTCTCGGGCAACGTTCTCGGCTCCTTCGGGGACGGGGCGAACTTCAACGGTAGCGCCCTGGGCCTGCTTCTTATTTTCTTGATTGAATTTCGCAACCCGGAGTGGCCGGCCCGGCCGGCGGGCAGAACCACAGGAGTCCCGTCGACCGCATGTGACGAATCCCCGATTGCGCGGGCGGCCAGCAAGTGGTCGACTGGTAAGGGCTAGCTAGCCGTCGCCTCGGAAACGGGGAACCGCAATGCCGATGTCAGAGTATGAGGAACGCCGCTGGCGTGAGCTGGAAGCCCAGCTCGCCCAGGAGCGGCGGCTGGTGTCGCTCGCGCGCAAGGTGGGGTCGGTGCGGACCGAGCCCCGCTACCCGCCCGCGCCCCGGCCCCGGACGCGGGCCCGGATCCCGTCCCGCACCTACTTCCTGTGGGCGCTCGGCGGCTCCCTCGGGCTGATCCTCGTCCTCCTCGGCGGCGTGACCCACAACGCGCTGATCAACACGGCCGGGATCATCGTCCTGACCGGATCGCTGGTGCTGGTGGGGGTGGCCCTGATCGCGGTCGGGCTGACCCGTTCCCGCCGCGAGCACACCGACGACCGGGAATGGCAGGCCCCGCCGCCCCCGCGCCTGTAACCGCGCCTGGGCCGGCAGCCGCCCGGAGATCGTGGTGCCCTGGCCCGGCCGGGACCGGACCTCGAGCGTGCCGCCGTGCGTGGCCAGCCGGTCGGACATGCCCTGCAGCCCGGAGCCGGACCGGTCCGGGCCGGCGAAGCCCTGACCGTCGTCGCTGATCGAGAACTCCAGCCCGCCGGCGTGGCCCGCCAGCCGGATGGTCACCGTTGCGGCCTGGGCGTGCTTGACCACGTTCTGGAGGGCTTCCAGGGCACAGAAGTAGACCGTGCTCTCGGCGTCCTGCGGGTACCGGCCGACCTGGTCCGCCTCCAGCTGGACCGGGACCGGGCACTTGGCCGCCTGCGTCCGCAGCGCCACCACCAAGCCCTGCTCGGCCAGCAACGGCGGATAGATGCCCCGGGCCAGGTCGCGCAGGTCGGCCAGGGCCGTCTTCAGCTCCGTGATCAGCTCCGGCACCAGCTCCCGGATGACGTCGGGCTCGTCGGCCGCGTCGGCCAGCAGGCTGAGCTGGATGGTCAGCGCGACCAGCTGCTGCTGGGCCCCGTCGTGCAGGTTCCGCTCGATCTTGCGGCGTTCGGCGTCCTGAGCCTCCACCAGCCGGCGCCGGGAGGCCCGGAGCTCGTCGATGGTTTCCCGCAGGTCCGCGGTGAGCCGGGTGTTGCGCAGCACCAGCCCGGCCTGGGAGGCCAGGTGCCGCAGCAGGCCGTCTTCGGCGCTGGTCAGTGGCTCGTTGGGCGGCTTGGTGAGGGTGATCGCGCCCAGCGTCTCGTTGCCGTGCCGGACCGGGACGACCCGGGCCGCGGTGCCCAGCGCGGGCAGCTCGGTCTCGCTGGTGAACGGGACCGGAGAGGCCATCGCCGCGCCCGGCGGCCAGGCCGCGGCCGGCCGCAGCTCGGGCCCGACCCGGATCCAGGCCTCGGCCCGGATCGCCCCGGCCGCCCCGGCCAGCAGGACCAGCATCCGGTCCAGGGCGCTGGTCAGGTCGAGCTGGCCGGCCATGCCCGCCGCGAAGTCGGACAGCACCTGGTACGGCGTGGCCCGGACCCCGTAGACCAGCCGGTTGGCCAGCTGCCGGGCCCGTTCCCGCAGCGGCTGGAACGCCACCGCGATGACCACGGCGGCCACCACGGTCAGCAGCGGGCCGCTGCGATGCCCGATGAGCGTGCCGAGACCGAGCACGATGCCGGCGTAGACCGCGGTGACCCCGGCCGACAGCAGGGTGTACCGCAACGCCCGGCTGATGATCAGGTCGATGTCGAACAGCTGGTAGCGCAGGATCGCGACCGCCATGGTCACCGGGATGACCAGCAGCACGGTGAGCGGCTGGAGGTCGTAGGCCACCCCGACCACGATTCCGTCCGGGTCACCGGCCGCGATGGCCAGCAGCACCGCCAGCTGGCAGGCCAGCACCACGCCGATGGCCAGGGCCAGCCACTTCATCTGCTGCCGCAGCCGCTGGTCCCCGTGGCGGTAGCGGAGGACCAGCGAGACCACCGTCGGCACCATCAGCACCGCGAACACCACGCCCAGTCCGTTCAGCGTGCCCAGCTGAGCCCAGTTCGACAGCGGCGCGGGCAGCCGGACCCCGAGCGGGCTGGCGAACTTCAGCGAGCTGCCCCCCGGGGCGGGCAGGGCGACCGGCCGCGGATTGACCACGAACGCGGTCAGGGTCACCCCGATCAGGACCAGGCCGCCGGCCACGGCCGGCCGCCAGCGTGGGGACGGCAGCCGTCCGGACGGAAACAGCAGAAAGATCGCGGCCAGCGCGGAGACCGTGGGCACGAACGCGCACTCGGCCAGGGTCCCGGCCACGGCGGGCGCGGGCAGGCCGGGCAGCGGGCCGGCCAGCCCGGCGACGGCGTAACCGGAACCGGCCGCCAGCAGGCCGGCCGCGGCCCCCTCCACGATCATGAACCAGCCGACCAGGTTGCCGGCCCGGCGCAGGATCAAGGCCCCCAGCGTCGCGTAGGCGATGCCCCCGGCGGCGGCGCCCAGGTTGTCCACGGCGTCGCCGGGCTTCAGGTGCGGCCAGGCCAGCCCGGTCAGCAGCAGGCCGGCCCCGGCCACGACCAGCACGGCCAGCCATGCGGCGGTGACCGCGCGAGTGGGCCGGCCGGGGGGCCGGCGTTCGGGGGCCGCCGCCACCGGCCGGCCCGCCGCGACCACGCTCACCCGGACACCCGCCGATGACCTGGGCTGACCCACGCCCCTTCCCTGAGCCCGGGCCAATCTGGGAGGATCCGGGATATCCGGGTCGGCCTGGTGGGGGTAGTGGTGATCATGCTCGGATCGTCTGATGCCATCTCGCCTGCCTGTGCGGGAGCCGGAGCGCGCTCTGGCCCCAGCCTGCGGCCGGGCCCGGCCGGGGAACAGGACGAGCGCTCCCCGAGCACTCCCCGTTCCGCGGGTCTGAGCGGATAGTGCGATGCCGGCCGGGGGGCGCGGGATGGGAACGTTCGGTGAGCTGCTGCGGCGCCGGCGGCAGGCGGCCGGGCTGACCCAGGAGGCCCTGGCCGAGCGGGCCGGAGTCAGCGCCAAGGCCATCAGCGATCTGGAGCGCGACCCGGACCGCAGCCCCCGGCTGGACACGGTCGCGCTGCTGGCCGACGCCCTGGACCTGGACCAGGCCGAACGCCGGCGCCTGCTGGCCGCGGCCCGCCCCCAGCCAGCCCCCGGGCCCGGCGCCGGGGTGGCCACGGCCGCCCGGGGGCCGGTGCCGCCGGCGTTGCCGCGGCCGCTGACGCCGCTGATCGGCCGGGCCCGCGCGGCCGCCGACGTGGTCCGGTTGCTGCGCCGGGCCGACACCCAGCTGCTGGTCCTGACCGGCCCGGGCGGAGTGGGCAAGACCCGGCTGGCCCTGGCGGCGGCGGGCCGGGTCAGCGGCGATTTCCCCGACGGTGTGGTGTTCGTGGACCTGGCCCCGCTGCGGGACCCGGGCTACGTGCTGCCCGCGATCGCCCGGCGGGTCGGGGTGGACGAGCGGGACGCGACCCCGCTGCCCAGCCTGCTGGCGGCCGCCCTGCGGGAGCGGCGGATCCTGCTCCTGCTGGACAACTTCGAGCACGTGCTCGGCGCCCGCGACGCCCTGCTCACGCTGCTGGAAGCCTGCCCGTCAGTGGTCATGCTGGTCACCAGCCGGGTCGCGCTGCGGGTCCGGGCCGGGCGCGAGTACCCGGTGGACCCGCTGGAGCTGCCCGGACCGGGGGACGGCGCCGACCCGGCCGCCTCGGCGGCCGGGCAGCTGTTCCTGGACCGGGCCGGCGCGGCCGGGGCCGGGCTCACCGCCGCCGGGGCCAACGGGGCCGACGGGGAGGCCGTGGCCGGAATCTGCCGCCGGCTGGACGGGATCCCGCTGGCCCTGGAGCTGGCCGCGGCCCGGCTACCGATGCTGTCCCCGGCCGCCCTGCTGGAGCGGCTGGAACGCCGGCTGCCCGAGCTGACCGACGGCCCGTACGACCTGCCGCCCCGCCAGCAGACCATGCGGGACGCCATCGCCTGGAGCTACGACCTGCTCGGCCAGCCCGAGCAGGCCCTGTTCCGGCAGCTGTCGGTGTTCGCGGGCGGCGCCACCCTGGACGCCGCGGCCGCGGTCGCCCCGGCGCCGGACGGGCAGGGCCCGGCCGCTCTGGCCGGTCTGGTCGCGGCCAACCTGCTGCGCCGGTCCGGCCCGGGACCGGATCCGGTCCGGCTGACCATCCTGGAGACCATCGGCGAGTACGGCCACGAGCAACTGCTGGCCCACGGCGAGGCCGAAGCGACCCGGGGCCGGCACGCAAACTGGTTCCTGGCCCTGGCCGAACAGGCCGCCCCCGCGCTGGCCGGCCCGGACGCGCTGGCCGCCCTGGCCCGGCTGGATGCCGAACACGACAACCTGCGGGCCGCGCTGGCCTGGGCCCGGGACGCGGGCGACCGGCCGGTCATGCTGCGGCTGGCCGGCGCGCTGACCCGGTACTGGCGGCAGCGCGGCCACCTCAGCGAGGGCCGCCAGTGGTTCACCGCCGCGCTGGCCCTGGACTCCGGAGCCAGCGCCGGTGACGCCGAGCCGCCGCGGCCGGAGTGGCTGGCCGAGGCCGGACGGCTGGCCATCGGCCAGGCCGCCTACGACGAGGCGGCCGCCCGCATCGCCGCCGCCCTGGCCCTGGCCCGCGACCAGGCTGCCGCCGCGAGTGGTCAGGCGGGCGACGCCGCGCTGGCGGTGGCCCTGAACGCGCAGGGCCTGCTGGCCCGGGCCCAGGACCGCTACGCCGACTCGGCCCAGGCCCACACCGAGGCGCTGGCCCGGGCCCGGGCGGCCGGCTCGCCCGGCGAGGAGGCGTCGGCCCTGCTCGGCCTGGCCTACGCGGCCATGTTCACCGGCGACATGGCCCGGGTGACCCCGCTCGCCACCGAGAGCCTGGCCGCGGCCCGGGCCTCACAGGATCAGCTGCTGCTGGCCCAGGTGCTGTTCTTCCTGGCCTGGGTGGCCAGCAACAGTGGGCAGCCGGGGCCGGCCGAAGCCCGGGCCACCGAGGCGCTGGGCCTGTTCGCCGAGCTGGGCGAGACCGGCGAGCACTCCGAGGCCCTGTTCGTGCTGGGCACGATCGCCCTGTTCACCGCCGACTACCAGCGGGCGGTGGACGTTCTGGAACAGGGCCTGGCCGAGCGGCGGGCCCGCGGCGACGAGCACACCATCGCCCGGCACCTGGGCGGCCTCGGCACCGCCCTGCTCAACCAGGGTGACCTGGCCCGGGCCCAGGCGGTGCTGGAGGAGAGCCTGGTCGCGGCGCGCCGCTACCGCGACCGCTGGAGCTCGGCCATGTCGCTGATGATCCTCGGCCACGT
>DASXJM010000534.1:0-5444 GCA_036497405.1 Streptosporangiaceae bacterium
CCCGGGACCGGGGTCCAGCGCGACGTGCTGATCGAGGCGGACGGCGACCGGTTCACCGCGGTCACCCCGGACGTGCCGCGGGCCAGCCTGCCCGACGGGACCACCGCCCTGGCCGGCCTGACCATGCCCGGCCTGGCCAACGCCCATTCGCACGCGTTCCACCGCGGCCTGCGCGGGGCCGTCCAGACCGACCAGGGCACGTTCTGGACCTGGCGCGAGCAGATGTACCGGCTGGCCGCCGGGCTCGACCCGGACCGCTACTACGGGCTGGCCCGGGCCGTCTACGCCGAGATGGCGCTGGCCGGCATCACCTGCGTGGGTGAGTTCCACTACGTGCACCACGGGCCGGACGGGGTGCCCTACGCCGACCCCAACGAGATGACCTGGGCGCTGCTGCGGGCCGCGGCCGACGCTGGCCTGCGCATCACGCTGCTCGACACCTGCTACCTGGCCGCGGGCCTGAACCCGGACGGCAGCCCCCGGCCGCTGGCCGGGGTCCAGCTCCGGTTCGGCGACGGCGACGCCCGCCGCTGGTCCGACCGGGTGGCCAGGCTCGACGTGGGCCCGAACGGCCTGCTCGGCCCCGGGGCCCGGCTGGGGGCGGCCATCCACTCGGTCCGCGCCGTGCCCGCGGACCAGATGCCGGACGTCGTGCGCTGGACCGACCAGACCGCGGCGCCGCTGCACGCCCACCTGTCCGAGCAGCCCGCCGAGAACCAGGACGCCGAAGCGGCCTACGGCCGGACTCCGACCCAGGTCCTGTCCGAGGCGGGCGGGCTCGGCCCGCGCAGCACGATGGTGCACGCCACCCACCTGACCCCCGGTGACATCGAACTCCTCGGAACGACCCGGACCACCTGCTGCTTCTGCCCGACCACCGAGGCTGACCTGGCCGACGGGATCGGCCCGGCCCGGGCGCTGGCCAGCGCGGGCGCCCCGCTCAGCCTGGGCAGCGACAGCCAGGCCGTCATCGACCTGCTGGCCGAGGCTCGCTGGCTGGACTGGCACCAGCGGCTGGCCACCGGGCAGCGGGTGCACTTCAGCCCGGCCGAGCTGGCCCGGGCCGCCACCGTGGCCGGGCACACCAGCCTGGGCTGGGCCGACGCGGGCGAGATCACCCCCGGAGCCCTGGCCGACCTGGTCACGGTGGACCTGGACTCGCCCCGGCTGGCCGCCCCCGATCCGGGCCAGGCCACGCTGGACCGGGTCGTCTACGCGGCCACCGCGGCCGACGTCCGGCACGTGGTGACCGGGGGCCGGGACGTGGTCCGCGACGGCCGCCACCTGCTGGTCGGTGACGTGGCCGCCGAGTTGTCGGCGGCCATCCGCACCGTGCTGACGGACTCCTGAGCGGCGGGGCGAAAGCGGTGGGCCGATAATGAGCGGCGTGAGCACGCTGATCACCAACATCGGGGAGCTGGTCACCAACGCGCCCGATGACGGTGACCCGGCCGGCGGCCCCGGCCCGTTCCACGCCCAGACCGGCGCCGCGTTGGTCATCGACGACGGCCAGGTGGCCTGGACCGGCCCGGCCGGCCAGGCGCCCGCGGCCGACGACATCGTGGACGCCAGCGGCCGCGCGGTGCTGCCCGGTTTCGTGGACTCGCACGCCCACCTGGTCTTCGCGGGTGAGCGTGGGGCCGAGTTCGCGGCCCGGATGGCCGGCCAGCCGTACCACGCGGGCGGGATCAAGACCACGGTCGCGGCCACCCGGGCCGCCTCCGACGTGGCCCTGCGGGCCAACCTGCGCCGGCTGGCCGACGAGATGGCCCGGCAGGGCACCACCACCTTCGAGTGCAAGTCCGGCTACGGGCTGACCGTGCCGGACGAGGCCCGCAGCCTGAAGCTGGCCGCCGAGGTCACCCCCGAGGTCACCTACCTGGGCGCCCACGTGGTGCCCCCGGAGTTCGCCGACGACCGGGCCGGCTACCTGGACCTGGTCTGCGGGCCCATGCTGGACGCCTGCGCCCCGCACGCCCGCTGGATCGACGTGTTCTGCGAGCGCGGCGCGTTCGACGGGGCCGAGGCCATGCGGGTACTGGCCGCCGGGCAGGCCCAGGGCCTGCTGGGCCGGGTGCACGCGGGCCAACTCGGGCCGGGTCCCGGGGTCGAGGTCGCGGTGCGGTCCGGCGCCGCCTCGGCCGACCACTGCACGTTCCTGACCGAGGCCGACATCGCGGCGCTGGCCTCCTCGCCAACCGTGGCCACCCTGCTGCCCGCGGTCGAGTTCTCCTGCCGCCAGCCCTACCCGAATGCCCGCGGCCTGCTGGCGGCGGGGGCCACCGTGGCCATCGCGACCGACTGCAACCCGGGGTCCTGCTTCACCTCCAGCATGGCCCTGTGCGTGGCCCTGGCCGTCCGCGAGATGCACCTGACCACCGAGGAGGCGGTCTGGTCGGCCACCGCGGGCGGCGGCCGCGCCCTGCGCCGCCCCGACGTCGGGCACCTGGGCCTCGGCGCCCGGGCCGACCTGCTCATGCTGGACGCCCCGTCCCACGCCTACCTGGCCTACCGCCCCGGCGTCCCCCTCACCGCCGCCGTCTGGCGCGCGGGCAAACTGATTTCGGCCCGCCCGGAACTCCTGTCCCACTGACCACCCCCAGCTTCCCGCGCCGACCGCCCCGTCGGGCCCCACCCCACTGAAACACCAGCTCCAACAGCGCCTTTAACCCCATCGGTCGCGCGGCGATGAATCTGGGCAGGATGAATCGTCATACCCCTCGGGCATGCTGACATGGGCAGTTTTTTCGTTCGCGGACCTGGGTGGGCGGGCGATAGGTTCGTGGCACCCGGGCGCTGACGCCCTGGGGTCACGCGGGAGGCAGTGACGTGGAGCAGAGTTTTTCCGGGCCGGCGATCCTGGTCGAGGGCCTGAAGAAATCATTCGGCGACGTGCATGCGCTGCGCGGCATCGACCTTTCGGTGCCGCGCGGGACTGTGCTCGGGGTGCTGGGACCGAACGGCGCGGGCAAGACCACCGCGGTGCGCATCTTGACCACGCTGCTGCGGCCGGACGGCGGCCGCGCCCTGGTCGAGGGCCACGACGTGGTCAAGGAGGCCAGCGCGGTGCGCCGCTCGATCGGCCTGGCCGGCCAGTCGGCCGCCATCCAGATCGAGCTGACCGGGCGCGAGAACCTGGAGATCATCGGGCGGCTGTATCACCTGGGCCGGGCCGCATCCAAGGCCCGGGCCACCGAGCTGCTGGAGCAGTTCGACCTGAGCGAGGCGGCCGACCGGTCGGCCAAGACCTACTCCGGCGGCATGCAGCGCCGCCTGGACCTGGCCGCCAGCCTGATCGGCCAGCCCCAGGTGCTGTTCCTGGACGAGCCCACCACCGGACTCGACCCACGCTCCCGGCTGGGCATGTGGGAGATCATCCGGTCCCTGGTGGCCGGGGGCACCACGCTCCTGCTCACCACCCAGTACCTGGACGAGGCCGACGAACTGGCCGACGAGATCGTGGTCATCGACCACGGTGAGGTCATCGCGGCCGGCACTTCAGCCGAGCTCAAGGGCCGGGTCGGCGGGGACGTGCTGGAGTTCACCGTGCCGGACCGGACCCGGGTCGGCGACGCCGTCTCGGCCACGTCCAAGCTGGCCGAGGGTGAGCCCCACGTGGACGAGGGCACCGGCGTGATCAGCGTGCCGGTCGGGGTCAACGGCTCCGACGCTCTGATCCAGTCCGTGCGCAGCCTGGACGAGGCCGGGATCGAGACCAGCGGACTGGGCCTGCGCCGGCCGTCCCTGGACGATGTATTCCTGGCTCTGACCGGCCACGCCGCCGAAGAAGAGGATGACACTGCCGCCGACGGCGGCAAGCGCCGCCGCGGTCGCCGCAAGAGCGCTGAGAAGAACGTTGAGAGGGCATCGTCATGACCGCCATCGCCATCAACCCGCCGTCGGACGCGCCCGGCCCGATCACCCGCGCCCGCTGGGCGGTCAGCGACTCGCTCACCATCAGCAAGCGGAACCTGCTGGTCTGGGCCCGGGTCCCGGCCTACATCGTGTTCACCGTCATTCAGCCGGTCATGTTCGTGCTGATGTTCCGCTACGTGTTCGGTGGCGCGATCAAGGTCAACGTGCCCGGTGGTTACGTCAACTTCCTGATGCCGGGCATCCTCGGCCAGACCGCGGCCTTCGCCTGCTTCGGCACCGCGATCTCGCTGGCTCAGGAGCTGAAGAAGGGGGTCATCGACCGGTTCCGGTCCATGCCCATGGCCCGGTCGGCGGTGCTGGCCGGTCGGCTGATCGCCGACACCGGCCGGATGACGATCACGATCCTCATCGTGATCGGCGTCGGCTACGCGGTCGGCTTCCGCTTCAGCAACGGCGTCGGCCCGGCCATCGGCATGGTCGTGCTGTCGATCGTGCTCGGCATCGCCTGCTGCTGCATCGCCGCCTTCACCGGCCTGGCCATCGGCGACGAGGAGTCGGTGCAGGCGTTCGGACTGATCTGGCTGTTCCCGGTGACGTTCCTCAGCTCGGCCTTCGTCCCGATCTCGACCATGCCCGGCTGGCTGCAGGCGTTTGCCAACAACCAGCCCATCACGTTCGTGATCGACGCCATGCGGGCCATGGCCCTGGGCGGCCCGATCCAGGCCCCGTTGCTGAAGGCCATCGCCTGGCTGGCGGGCATCTTCATCGTCTTCGCCCCCCTGGCCGTCCGCGCCTACAAGCGCGCGGCCTGACCACTCCACCCGAAGCCCGCCGCGCCCCCCACCCGGTGCGCGGCGGGCTTCCGCGTCCCCGCCCACCCCGAGCCCACCCGCGCGTCACTCCACCAGCCACATCAGGCCCATGGGCCCCTGGCGACTGAGGTACTACAAGGCTGAGCCCAATTTTGTGCGGATGCTGCCCAAAACTGGGCTCAGCCTCGGAGGGCGGGCTGACGGCGAGGCCGGCCCGGCCCGAAGTCTGCGCGGTTGAACCCTCCAGCCACACCAGCCTCGGATGCCTCCGCCCGCGCCCGCCCCCGGGATTCGGGAACAGTTGTGGGCAGCATCTGCCGAGAAGTGTTCCTGAATCCGCGGCTCTGCCCAGCTCCGGGAAGTTCAGAGGCCGGTGGGGAGGGTGGGGTAGCGGCTGCGGAAGCGGATCAGCGGGTCGCCGGCGGGGGCCAGGTAGGGGACGGCCACGACCCGGGCGAACACCACCAGGTGGTCGCCGGCCGGGACGCGCTCGGTGACCTCGCAGTCCAGGGCGGCCAGGCCGCCGTCGGGGATGATCGCCCGGGAGTGGGGGCCGCGCTGGTAGGGAACGCCGTCCAGCATGCGCCGGGCGTTCGGGCGGCCGGCCGCCGCGAACCGTCCGGCCAGTGCGCGCTGGTTCGCGGCCAGGAACGTGACCGCGAACCGGTCCACCGGGACTGCGTCCGGGTCGGTCCCGCTGAGCAGGGCGGCCGGGTAGGAACCGGCCAGCAGCGAGACCAGGATCAGCGGTGGGTC
>DASXJM010000535.1:0-1956 GCA_036497405.1 Streptosporangiaceae bacterium
TGGTCACGTTCGCGCCGGACGACATCGACTGGGACGAGGAGATCAGGATCGCGACCGAGGAGCGGTCCAGCTTCAGCCCCGACGCGCTCACCGGCCTCGAGGCCAACTACCGGTTCGCCGGCCCGGAGACCATGGAGACCAAGATCTTCGGGCGGCTGACCGCCTGGCAGAACTGGATATTCAACCGGCCCAACGCGTCGGGCCCGGACGGCGCGCTGCGCCGGTTCGGCACCGGCCAGCGGGCCGTCTTCGACCGGAAGCGAGTCTGAACGCCCATGACCACGACCGCTGATTACACCGAGAAGATCCCGAACAACGTACATCTGCACGAGGACCGCCGGCTGCAGCGCGCGCTGGAATCCTGGCAGCCGAACTTTCTTAACTGGTGGCAGACAATGGGCCCGACGCTGCCGACCCAGGACGTCTACCTGCGCACCGCGGTCAACGTCGGCCGGGACGGCTGGGCGCAGTTCGGTCACGTGGCCATGCCGGAGTACCGCTGGGGGATCTTCCTGGCCGAACGGGACCCGGGCCGCACGGTCGGGTTCGGCGAGCACAAGGGCGAGCCGGTGTGGGCCAAGGTGCCGGGGGAGTACCGGGCCGAGCTGCAGCGGCTGATCGTGATCCAGGGCGACACCGAGCCCGCTTCGGTGGAGCAGCAGCGCAACCTCGGCGCCACCGCGCCGAGCCTGTACGACCTGCGCAACCTGTTCCAGGTGAACGTCGAGGAAGGCCGGCACCTGTGGGCCATGGTCTACCTGCTGCACGCCTACTTCGGCCGCGAGGGCCGGGAGGAGGCCGAGGAGCTGCTGCACCGCAACTCGGGCAGCCTCGATTCGCCGCGCATCCTGGGTGCCTTCAACGAGGAGACCCCGGACTGGCTGTCGTTCTTCATGTTCACCTACTTCACCGACCGGGACGGCAAGTACCAGCTGGGCACGCTGAAGGAGAGCGGCTTCGACCCGCTCTCGCGGACCTGCGAGTTCATGCTCAAGGAGGAGGCCCACCACATGATGGTGGGCACCACCGGGGTGGACCGGGTGGTCAGCCGGACGGCCCAGGTCATGGTGGAGAACGACACCGACGACGTGGCCGGCCTCGGGGTCGTGCCGCTGCCGGTGATCCAGAAGTACCTGAACTTCCACTACAGCGTGTCCCTGGACCTGTTCGGCGGCGAGACCTCGACCAACGTGGCCAACTACTACACGGCCGGGCTGAAGGGCCGCTGGCTGGAGGAGCGGCGCAAGGACGACCACCGGCTGGCCGACGACGCCTTCATGGTCGACGCTCTGGATGACGGGGAGATCGGGCTGGCCGAGGTGTCCGCGCTGACCGGGCTCAACTCCGACCTGCGCCGGGAGTACATCTCGGACTGCCAGGGCGGGGTCAAGCGATGGAACAAGATCCTGGCCGAGGCGGGCCTGGCCCACCGGCTGCAGCTCCCGCACGTGGCCTTCAATCGCAAGGTCGGCGCGTTCGCGTCTATCGAGGCCAGCCCGGACGGTGAGAAACTGTCGCCCGATGAGTGGGAACGGCGCCAGAGCCAGTGGCTGCCCACCGACGTGGACAAGACCCATGTCCGCTCGCTGATGCAGCCGGTGCACGAGCGCGGCAAGATCGCGGCCTGGATCGCGCCGCCCCGCAACGGGATCAACGGCCAGCCGTTCGACTACGACTACGTCCACCTGGCCTAGGACCGGCTCGGCAGCGGAACCGGCACCCGGAGAATCGGAGCGCAGCGGCGATGGTGCAGCTGTTTAACGCATGTGAGTACCTGCTGGACCGGCGGCTGGCGGCCGGGGACGCGCCGCGGACCGCACTGACCGGCAGCGCCGGTGACCTCAGCTACGCGGGCCTGCACGACCAGGTGTGCCGGACCGCGGCCGGCCTGCGCGACCTGGGCCTGCAGCCCGAGCAGCGGGTGCTGATGCTGATGGCCGACTCGCCGCAGTTCGT
>DASXJM010000536.1:0-7144 GCA_036497405.1 Streptosporangiaceae bacterium
TCAACGCCATCGTCACCCCCTTGGCCGGTGCTGACTGCGACCATCGCCACCAGGAACCGGGCTACCAGCCCAGTCGTCGGCTGCAACACCTGATCACCGCGCGCACCCCCACCTGCACCGCCCCCGGCTGCATGAGACCCGCGGCCCGCTGCGACCTTGACCACACCATCCCCCACAACCAGGGCGGCCGGACCTGCGAGTGCAACCTGGCCGCGCTCTGCCGGCACCACCATCGGTGTAAACAATCCGAGGGCTGGCAGCTCCGCCAGCTCAGTCCCGGTGTCATGTCCTGGACCACTCCGGCTGGACGCCGGTACATCACCGGACCCGGTGACTAGCCAACCCCCGCGGGCCACGCATTACGCTCGCCTCCGTGAGCAGGACCAGCCTGGAGCGTCGGGTCGAGACCGCGGCCGAGGAGGCGCTGGCCCGGCGCAACTTCGTGACCATGGTCGACGTGTGCATTGGCATCGGCTGGCTGACCAGCAGCCACGTCGACCGATGGCGGCAGGGCCGCGTTCCGGACCTGGAGTCGTCGCTGCCGGTACACGGCGACAAGCTGACCCGAATCCTGGTGGCCCTCCAGCGCTGGGGCAAGGGGAAAGCGCTCGAACCGGTCGAGACCGACTACGTGGCCTCCTCCCGGGACCGACGCCAACTGCGCTTCAGCACGGCCAGCGACCCCGCCACCGAACGCGCGTGGCGGACGCACTGGGTCTCACCTGAGCTGTCAACGTCGCAGCGGGACCGTATGGCCGCGCCGCCCGATCTCATCGTCGTGCAGCCGGTCAGCGACTGGTCCTGCGCCGAGTGCGGCAGTACCGGGGATCTCCTGATCATGGACGGCAACGACCCCCTCTGCCTGACCTGCGCCGACCTGGACCATCTGGTGTTCCTCCCGGCCGGCGATGCGGCGCTCACCCGCCGGGCCAAGCAGGCCAGCGGTCTGTCGGCGGTGGTGGTTCAGTGGAATCGGGCCCGTCGGCGCAACCAGCGGCAGGGCATCCTGGTCGAGGAACCGGCGCTGGAGCAGGCCGAGCAGCAGTGCCTGGCCGACGAGGATGCCCGGATGCGGCGCCGCGAGCGGGATCGTGAGCGCCGGGCCAACTCCGATGTGGAACTGCGGGCCCGCATGGCGGAGGAGATCGCGCGGCTGTTTCCCCGCTGTCCAGCCGGGCGCGCCGAGGCGATCGCGGACCACACCAGCCTGCGCGGCAGCGGGCGGGTGGGGCGGTCGGCGGCGGGAAGGTCGCTGGACGAGAAGGCGATCACGCGGGCCGTGGTGGCCTCGGTCCGGCACGAGGACACCGACTACGACGACCTTCTGATGTCCGGCGTCCCGCGTGATGTCGCCCGGGACCGGATCAGGGCCGATATCGAGCGGGTCCTCCAAGTCTGGGCGTAGACCGCCCCCGCCAATCCTGACGCCCCAGGTCAAACGAACGCTGTTGACGACCGCCCCCGGTCCCGGCAGACTCGCCGCGTGCCGGAAGCAATCTGCTGACCGTGATCCCCGTATCCGGGTCGGCGTTGGCCCCACCGCCAGAGGTAGTCCGGACCGCGCACGACGACGGGCGCGGCCTACGCGCCCCCCGCCGCGTGACGTTGACCGTCGTGGTGGTGATCGCCCTCCTCATCGGCCTGCCCGCGCTGGCGCTGTCCGGGCACATCCGTACCGAGTGGTCGCTGGCCTTCGGCGCCACCACCATGGTCGACGCGACCGTGACCGGCTCCGTACCGTCGGACCAGGTCAGCCGGAGCTGCTCGCTGGTCAACATCGACGTGGTCTGGACCGCGCCCGTCGGCACCCACTCCGGCCAGTTCACGGTGTGCGAGGACCAGGCCGGGCAGTTCCCGTTCGGATCCCTGGTCCGGGTCGCGGTGGTGCCGGGGGACAGGTCGGTGATCCAGGGCGAAGACCGGGGGAGTGCCATCTTCGGCGTGGTCCTCGAGACCCTGTTTCTGCTGCTGATCCTGCTCCTGCTGGCCGCCGGGCTCCGGCAGTGGCTGCAACTGGCCACCGCGCGCCGTCACTGGCGGAGCGCGCCCTGGCTGCCCGGCACGGTATATCCCGCTCCGCCCGGCCGGGCCGCCGGGCAGCCGGTCCTGGTCATCCCGCCCGGCGACACGGTCCCCTGGACGCGGCCGCCGCCGGGTAAGGCGCGCCGCCGCACCTGCCTGGCCGACGACGTCCCGGTCGCCATCGGCCAGGCCGCCGAGGAACACGGCCTCGACCCGCAGGCCGCGGTCCGCCTGAACGTCCAGCGCCGGGGCGACCACGCCCGGCTGGCCGAAGGCGATCAGGTCTGGCTCGCCCCCGCCAGCCGGACCCTGGGCGGCCACCACCGCACCGGCCCGTACGCCGTCATCCGCGCCTCCGACCGGCTGGTGTTCTGGGCCACCGCCCGCCCCCTGCCCGGCCGCGACTGGTGACTGGAGCGGGATCGGCGTTGGCGGCGCCACCGGGGGAGGCTGAGCAGGCTTCCACCGATGCCCGCGGCAACCTCCGCCGCATCCGCAACCGGATGCTGCGTTTTGCGCTGGTGGTGGTCCTGATCCTCGGCGTCCCGTCCGTGCTGCTGTGCGGCCACATCAGCGCCGAGTGGGCCTTGGCTTTCGGGCACACCACCGGGGTCACGGC
This sequence comes from Streptosporangiaceae bacterium, assembly GCA_036497405.1. Lineage (GTDB taxonomy): Bacteria > Actinomycetota > Actinomycetes > Streptosporangiales > Streptosporangiaceae > Bog-532. Next base: position 2,642 of record DASXJM010000536.1, read on the forward strand.
CACGGTCGTCGGCTCGTCCCCCTCGGCTGACCTCAGCCGGGCCTGCGGCAAGACCGACATCGACGTGGTCTGGGCCGATCCGGCCGGCTTCCACCACGGGTCGTTCACGGTCTGCAATCAGGACGCCCGCCAGTTCCCGGCCGGGAAGACGGTGCGGGTGGACGTGCTCGCCGGGGACGGCAGCGTGATCCAGGGCGAGGGCCGGGGAAGTGCCGTGTTCGGCGTGGTCATCGAGAGCCTGGTCGTCCTGGGTGCGCTGCTCCTGCTGTTCGCGCTGGGCCGGCAGGTCCTCGGGCTGACCCTGGCCGGCCGCCGCTGGTCCCAGGCGCCCTGGCTCCCGGGCACGTCCCTGGCCGGCCGCCCCACCACCCGCTCCGTCGGCCAGTCCGTCCTGTTCGTCCCCCGGCCCGACGTGGTCCCCTGGACCCGCCCCCCGGGCAGCGGCGACATGCTCAAATTGATCACCTGGCGGCGCAAGGACGGCCACCTGCTCGCGCCCGGCGACCAGTTGTGGCTGGCCGCGCCCCGCCGGGCCCGCGGCCGCCGCCGCGCCCCCTACGCCCTGATCCGCGCCCGCGACCACCGGGTGTTCTGGGCCGTCGGCCGTCCCCTCCCCGGCGAAAACTGGTGAGCCCACCCCGCACCCCGAGGTCACCCGGCGGTCAGAGCGGCCGCCAGATCTTTGGTCCGCCCGAGCAACTGGGCCGTGGCGATGGGATTCATGTAGTCGTCGTAGTGCACGATCAGGCCGTCCCGGACCCGGATCACGCCCACCGCGGTGTGCCGGTACGGCGCGTTGTTGACGTGCGACCAGCCGTGGTGCCGGATCTCGGCCACCACCACCTCCGGGTCGTCGGTCTCCCGGATCACCGCGTCGACGCCGTCCATCCGGAACAGCGACCGTGCCTCGCCGCGCCTCCCGAAGAACTCCCGGATCGCCTCCCGCCCCACCAGTTCGCCCGGCATCCCCGGTCCCGCAAACGGATAGGTGAGCACGCCGTCCGCCGCGAACAGGTCCGCGAACACCACTCCCTCACCCGCCACCATCCGCCGCACCGCTTCCGCCACTTCGCGCGGACTCCGCCCCGCCTCCGCCATGACCGTCTCCCTATAATCGGAACGATGACCCCGCTTAACCACGCCCGACTATACGGAACGTCCGCCCCGGTTAGCAATGCCTGAGCCCCCTGCCGAGCCGAAGCTCCGCGCCGACGCCCGCCGCAACCGGGAGAAGGTCCTGCGCGCCGCCCGCGACGTGTTCGCCGAAGCCGGTTACGACGCGCCCCTGGACGACATCGCGGCCCGGGCCGGCGTGGGCGCCGGCACCGTGTACCGGCACTTCCCGTCCAAGGAAGCCCTGTTCGAAGCGGTGATCACCGCCCGCGTCGAAGACCTGGTCGCTGACGCCCGGGCCCGCTCGGCCACCGACGAGCCCGGCCCCGCGTTCTTCGGATTCCTGGACCGCGTGGCCGCCGAGGCCTCGGCCAAGCGGGACCTGCCCGACGCCATCGCCCTCCCCGGCGTCCTGCAGGACGCCATGCACACCAGCCTGGGCCAGCTCCTGGCCGAGGCCCAGGCCGTCGGCGCCGTCCGCCCCGGCATCACCGCCGCCGACCTGATCGTCCTGCTCAAAGGCATGTTCGCCAGCCTCCGCGACACCACCCCCGGCCCGATCGACCCCGCCCTCCGCGACCGCATCTTCGCCGTCATCACCGACGGCCTCCGCCCACCGGCCTGACGCTCAGAACGTGAAGATGTGATCCCGGTGCCAGTCCGGCCCGTCACCAACGTCCGTGGTCAGTGCACCTGGGCCTCAGCCGAGCCCGTGCCGCTCGGCAAAGGCGCTGAGCTCGTCCTGCTGCCCGGCCAGGTCGCCGGTGGTGGGGCTGATGATCAGGCGGGTGACGCCCTCGGCGGCCAGCGGCGCGACGTCGTCCGGGGTCATCGCGATGTTGCCCCAGCGGGTGTACTCCAGCGCGTCGGCGTCGCGCCCGGCCGCGCGGGCGGTCTCGCGCATCAGGGCGACCTGGGCCGCGCGCTGTTCGTCGTTGAGGCCGCCACCGGGGAAGTACCCGTCGCCGCGGAGGCCGGCCCGGCGCGCGGCGGCCTCGCTCGACCCGCCGACGTGGATGGGCAGCGTGCTGGCCTGATACGGCTTGGGGAAGCTGCACAGATCCTGGAACGAGTAGAACTCGCCGTCGTAGCTCACCCCGTCGGCGTCGCCGGCCCACAGCCGCCGCAGCACGTCGATGGCCTCGTCGGCCCGCCGCCCGCGAGTGTGGAAGTCGACCCCGGCCGCCTCGGCCTCCCGGGCCAGGGAGCCGACCCCGATCCCGAACAGGCGCATCCGGCCCCGGGACAGCTGGTCGATGGTGGCCAGCCGCTTGGCCAGCACCACCGGCTGATGGTAGGGGAGCAGCAGCACCCCGGTGCCCAGCAGCAGCCGCTCGGTGACCGCGGCCACGAAGCTCAGCACTTCGAGCGGGTCGGCGATGGGCGTGTCCGGCGCGATCGGCATCTGGCCCAGCTTCACGCCCGGGTACAGCGCGATGTGCTCGGTGGTGAAGAACGACTCGAACCCGCACTCCTCCGCGTGCCGGGCGACCGCCGTGACCTGCTCGGGTGCGATCCCGAAGAAGCCGGTGTGGTAGACGACCCCGTACTTCAGCCCATTCATGCTGGCACGCTAACAGCCCGACAGAAACACACGCCCATCAGGACCAAGTTGTCGCTTTGGCCGCATAAATGACGCATGGTTGTTGGAAGCTGCTGATTTCTACGGAGGGACCTGATCATGCGCAGCTCGTTCATCAGACGTTTCGTCCCGCTGGCCGTGGCGGCCGCGGTGCCGCTGGCGTTCCTGCCCGCCGCCTCCGCGAGCACCTCAAGTGGGACTCCCATGCACACACGGATCACCAACCACCAGATCCTGGGCACCGACGCCAGCGCGACCCCCAGCACCCCCGCGGCCCCGGGTGACCTGCCCTCCAAGCAGGACCAGATCAAGGTGCTCACCGCGGCCCTGAACACCATGCAGGCCAACTACAGCAAGTTCGCCAACGCCAGCCCGGGCCCGCAGGACATCTTCGACTACGGCATCGGCAACCTGTGGAAGCAGGGCATCGACGGGGCCGGCACCACGATCGCGGTCGTCGAGGGCTGGGACCTGCCCTCCATCGCGGCCCAGGTTCACTCGTTCGACCAGAACTTCGGCCTGCCCGACCCGGACATCGAGACCGTGTACCCGACCGGGCCGCTGCCTGCCACCTGCCCGCCGGGCATGGTCAAGCTGGGCAGCTACGGATCCTGCAGCGCCTGGGGCGGGGAGCTGGCCCTGGACGTCATCACCGCCCACCTGATCGCGCCCTACGCCAAGATCATCATCTCGGCCACGCCCGCCGACACCGAGGAGACCGACGACGCGGTCAGCCAGGTCGCGATGCCCGAGCTGATGAAGGCGGTGGAGTACATCGCCCAGAACCACCTGGCCAACACCATCTCGATCAGCGACGGCTCCGGCGAGTCGACCTACAGCAGCCAGGAAGAGATCACCGCCCAGAACGCGGGTGAGCTCACCGCCGCCGCCGCGGGCATCCCGCTGCTGGTGGCCACCGGTGACTGCGGAGTGGTGCAGAACCTGACCAACGCCAGCGGCCAGTGCGGCAACGTGTCACAGGGCCCCGACACCGCGGCCTGGGACGACTCCCCGTGGGTGACCGCGGTCGGCGGCAGCGTGCCCAACGTCAGCACCACCGACGGCAGCAAGCTCGGCCCCGACCCGGTGTGGCATGAGGGCCCATTCTCCGAAGGCGCCGGTTACTCCTCGGTCTTCACCCGGCCCAGCTACCAGAACGGCGTCGCGCGCATCACCCAGAGCCCGATGCGCTCGGTACCGGACATCACCACCGACGCCCAGGACGGCACGTCCGAGGCGGCGCCGCTGCTGAACGGCGTGCTGGCCCTGGCCACCCAGGTCAACCACGGCAGCAACGTCGGCCCGATCAACCCGCTGCTGTACAGCGTGCTCGGGCCGCGCGGGACCAAGGCCGGGATCGAGGACGTGGTCTCCGGCAACAACTCGGCCACCAACGTGCCCGGCTTCTCGGCCGCCAAGGGCTTTGACGTGGCCACCGGCTGGGGCACGATCAACGCGGCCACCTTCGTGCCGAGCCTGGTCGCGGCGACCAGGGCCAATGGCCAGGACGCCGCCACCCGGCACCAGGCCGCCAGCGCTCTGGCCCAGCTGGAACACGGCATCCAGCTGTCCGCCACCGGTGCCGGCGGCTCCGAGTACCTGCTGGCCGGCGGGTTCCTGCCCGGCCACCCGGTGCACCTGACCGTCGACGGCCAGGCCGTGGCCACCCTGACCGCCACCCCCCTGGGCACGGTCACCGACATGATCGACCCCGCCACCCTGAACCTGCCCGCGGGCACCCATCAGGTCGAGCTCAGCAGCCTGCTGATAACCCAGACCGCGACCTTCCATACGAAATAAATAACCCC
>DASXJM010000537.1:0-4759 GCA_036497405.1 Streptosporangiaceae bacterium
GATGAGGCCGGCCGAGGCGACCTGCTGGGTCAGCTCGGTCAGCCGGGGCGCGCCCCAGTCGAACAGGTCGCCGGCGTGCTCGGCCAGGTCCACCACCAGGTGCCCGGCGTCCGGGGCCAGCTCGGCGGCCAGCAGGTCGGCCAGGGCGGTGGCCACGGTCAGCGTCCGCGACGCGGGCTTGGGGTTGCCTACCACCACGGCGATGCGCACGGTGCCTCCTCGGTCAGCGGACTGGTGTTCAGGATCATGATGCCGCAGCGGGCGCGGCCCCGGACGTGGGGGGCGATGGGCGTGCCCTCAATGGCTATATTTCCGATTAGTTTAGTGGATTGGCGGGCCGGGGCCGGGGCCGGGCCGGGAAGTGGTGGCCCATGAGCGGAGGTGGTGGCCCATAGCCGGGGGTGGCGGGCCGGGACGCCGGCCCCGGGATTGATGGGGCACGGGGTCGGGGGTTACGTTCCAATTCATGAACCTTCGCGAGATCCGGCAGCTCATTCAGTTGGAACCGGTCGAGCTGGACATCGTGAAGCGGCGCCTGAGCCACTGTCACGACGTCGATGACCTGCGGCGGAGCGCCCGGTGGCTGATTCCGCGGCCGGTGTTCGACTACGTGGACGGCGCCGCCGACGAAGAGATCAGCATGGCGGCCAACGGCGCGGCCTTCCGGCGCTGGCGGTTCCGGCCGCGGGAAATGGTGGACGTGGCCCGGGTGGACACCAGCACCCAGATCCTGGGCCGGCCCGCGTCGCTGCCGCTGGGCCTGGCCCCCACCGGCTCGACCCGGATGATGCACCCGGACGGGGAACCGGCCGTGGCCCGGGCGGCGGGCCGCCAGAACCTGCCCTACACCCTGTCCACCATGGGCAACACCTCGATCGAGGACCTGGCCGCGGCCGCGCACGCGGCGGGCCAGGACGAGATCTGGTTCCAGCTGTACGTGATGAAGGACGCGGCCCAGACCCGGGACCTGGTCCAGCGGGCGGCCGACAGCGGCTACCGGGTGCTGGTGCTGACCGTGGACACCACGGTCACCGGCTTCCGGAGCCGGGACGAGCGGAACGGGCTGATCATGCCGCCCGCACTCACGCTGGGCACGATGGCCCGCATCGGCGGCCGGCCCGCCTACTGGGCCCGGATGCTGGCCCGGCCCGCCATCACGTTCGCCAACTTCCCGCCCGACCACGAGGCCAGTACGGTGGCCGAGAGCATCGGCAAGTTCAGCTCCAGCATCACCTGGGACTACCTGGCCGAGCTGCGGGCCAGCTGGCCGGGTCAGCTGGTGGTCAAGGGGCCGCTGGGCGCGGCCGACGCCCGGCGGGCGGTCGAAGCCGGCGCCGACGGCGTCCAGCTGTCCAACCACGGCGGCCGCCAGCTGGACCGGGCCATCGCCCCGATCGACCTGGTCGCCGAGGTCCGCGAGGCCGTGGGCCCCGGGCCCGCGGTCCTAGTCGACTCGGGGATCCGGCACGGCGCCGACCTGGCCGTGGCGGTGGCCCTGGGCGCGGACGCGGGCCTGATCGGCCGGGCCTACCTGTACGGCCTGATGGCCGGGGGCGAGCCGGGAGTGGACCGGGCCCTGGAGCTGCTGGCCGCCCAGTTCCAGCGGGCCATGCAGCTGCTCGGCGTCACCTCCGTGGCCGAGCTGCGCAAGGAAGGCCCGAACCTGCTCACCCGAGGCTGAGGAGGCTGATCCATGACCGAGCTCCCCGTGGTGCGGGCGCCGCGAATCCCGGTGACCGACACCTACCACGGCACCGACGTCACCGAGGACTACCGGTGGCTGGAAGATGCGACCGCCGCCGAGAGCATCGCCTGGACCCGGGCCGAGCAGGACCGCTGCCGCGCCTACTTCGACTCGATTCGCTGGCGGGGCGCGCTGCGGGCCCGGGTCGAGGAGCTGCTGCGGTCCGAACGCACGGCCTACCGGGGGCTGGGGGCGGGCGGCGGCACGTTCTTCGCGCTGAAGACGCAGACCCCGCGGCAGCAGCCGTTCCTGGTCGCGCTGACCGACCTCGACGATGCCGGCACCGAACGGGTCGTGGTCGACCCGGTGGTCATCGACCCGTCCGGCGAGACCACCATCGACTTCTTCGTGCCGAGCCCGGACGGGACCAGGGTCGCGGTCTCGCTGTCCGAGCACGGCAGCGAGGACGGGGCCCTGTACGTCTTCGACGTGGCCAGCGGCAAGGTCGTCGACGAGCCCATCCCGCACGTGAACCTGATGGGCGGGTCGGTGGCCTGGCGCCACGACGGGGCCGGGTTCTGGTACACGCTGTGCGCCGACCCGGCCGGGTTCCAGCAGCAGGTGTGGTTCCGGGAGTCCGGCGACTCGGCTGATCGCCTCGACCTGACCGGCCCGTTCGCCGACGAACGGATCGCGGAGAACTTCCTGTCCACCTCGCCGGACGGCCGCTGGGTGATGAACCGGGTGCAGAAGGGCGACGGCGGCGAGTGGCAGATCCACCTCCGGGCCCAGGACGCCGGCGACGGCTCCGGCAGCGGCTCCAGCTCCGGCAGCGGCGCCGGCGGTGAGTGGTGGCAGGTGGCCGATATCGCCGACAAGTGCGTGCGAGCCGTCCTGGGCGCGGACGCGCTGTACCTGCTGTCGCTGCGGGACGCCCCGCACGGCACGGTGCTCCGGTTGCCGCTGACCGAGGGCGCCACGGTCGCCGCGGCCCGCCCGATCGTGCCGGCCGGAGCCACGGTCATCGAAGACCTGGCCGTGACCGGGGACACCGTGTGGGTGGTGGACATGGAGGGCGGGCCGCAGCAGATCCGCGCGTTCGACGAGACGGGCCGTCCGCGTCCGCCGGTGGAGATCCCGCCGCTGAGCTCGGTGTCGTCGCACCGGGATGGCCTGTCGGTGCTGGGACCGGACCTGATCGCCTGGCCCTGCGAATCATTCACCGAACCGGCCACCTGGTGGGTGGCGCGCGGCCAGGCGCCCCGGCCCACCGCCCTGAAGGCGACGGCCCCGGTCGACCTGTCCGGCTATCAGGTGACCCGGGAGTTCGCGACGTCCAGGGACGGGACCCGGATACCCCTGAACGTGATCGCCGCCCCGGGCACGCCCCGGGACGGGACCGCGCCCGCGCTGCTGACCGCGTACGGGGGCTACGGCATCTCGCTGGTGCCCCGGTTCGATCCCGAGCTGCGGCTGTGGCTGGAGCAGGGTGGGGTCCACGTGGTGGCCAACATCCGCGGCGGCGGCGAGTACGGCGAAGAGTGGCACCACGCGGGCCGGCTGACCCGCAAGCAGAACTGTTTCGACGACTTCATCGCCTGCGCCGACCACCTGTGCGAGACCGGGATCACCCGGCGCGATCGGCTGGCCATCATGGGCGGCTCCAACGGCGGGCTGCTGATGGGGGCGGTGCTCACCCAGCGGCCGGACATCGCCCGGGCCGTGGTGGCCGCGGTGCCGGTGATGGACTCGGTGCGCGCCGAGACCAGTACCAACGGGGGGTTCAACGTCCCTGAGTACGGCACGGTGGCCGATCCCGAGCAGTTCCGGGCCCTGCTGGCCTACTCGCCGTACCACAACGTGGCCGACGGGACCGCCTACCCGGCCGTGCTGCTGACCGCCGGGGAGCATGACACCCGGGTCGAGGCCTGGCACCCCAAGAAGATGACGGCCCGGCTCCAGCAGGCCACCGCGTCGGATCGGCCGGTGCTGCTGCGGCTGGAATCCGGCGGCCACCTGGCCGGGTCCCTGGACCAGGTCATCGACGCCAGCACCGACTGGCACGCCTTCCTGTTCGACCAGCTGGGGCTCGGCTACCAGCCGGTCAGCCCGGCGTGAGCGTGCGGGCCAGGCCGTCCAGAACCCAGTCCAGAATTTGATCGAAGGTAGGGAATTGGGCCGCATCACGGAGCGGGTCGGCGGCCCAGCGGGAGAAGTGCGGGTGGGTGCCCGCGGCCGCGACCCGCTGCAGGTAGGGGGCGGCCGCGCGGCCGAGGTCGGCCTCGGTGGCCAGGCCGGTCCGGGCCCGCATGGCCTGTTCCTCCCGCAGCGCCAGCCCTGAGCCCAGGACCTGGCCGAACACCGCCGACACGAAGCCCATCCGGGTCGCCGCGTCCAGCCCGAGCGGATCCAGTTCGGCCAGGGCGTGGTCGTAGACGCTGAGCGCGTGCGGGCCCAGGGGTGGCCGGCTGAAGGCCAGCGGCGCGAACCAGGGGTGCCGTTGCACCGCGGCCCAGGCGCTGGTGCCCAGGCCGCGCAGGGCGGGCCGCCAGCCGTGGCCGCGGGGCACGGTGATCTGGCCGTACACCTGGTCGGCCATGAGGTCGGACAGGCCGTCCTTGCTGCCGACGTAGCGGTAGAGGCCCATCGGGCTGCGCACCCCGAGCTCGGCGGCCAGGGCCCGCATGGTGATCTCCCCGGTGGCCTGCCGGTCGGCCAGGTCGATGGCGGCGGCCACGATCCGGTCCCGGCTCAGCTGGGGTGAAGCGCGGGGCGGCGGGGGCTCGTCGAACCAGACCATGGCCGCACCCTACCAATGAGTGTACGTTGTACATATGAATGTACAACGTACACGGGTAGGTGGCGAGGGCCCGGCGGGGGTGGCCGGGCCGGCGGGGGCGGCCGGGGGGACGGGGACGGCCGGGGGGACGGGGACGGCCGGGGCGGCGGAGGTGCTGATCGCCGGGGGTGGGCTGGTCGGGCTGACCATGGCCCTGCTGCTGCGCCAGCACGGGGTGGACGTGACGCTGGTGGAGAAGCGCGCGGCCACCTCGCCGCAGCCCAAGGCGCGGCGGT
>DASXJM010000538.1:0-1598 GCA_036497405.1 Streptosporangiaceae bacterium
GGCCTGGACGGCATCAGGAACAAGGTCGAGCCGCCCGAGCCGGTCGACAAGGACCTGTACGAGCTGCCGCCGGACGAGGCGCAGTCCATCGCGCAGGTGCCCGGGTCGCTGGAAGCGGTGCTGAACACGCTCGAGGCCGACCACGCCTACCTCACCGAGGGCGGCGTGTTCACCGAGGACCTGGTCCAGACCTGGATCAGCTACAAGCGCGAAAACGAGATCGACCCCATGCGGCTGCGCCCGCACCCGCACGAGTTCGAGCTGTACTACGACGTCTGATCGATTAGCCGTCGGCAGGGGCGGAGTTCCGGGTTTCGGCCCGGGCTCCGCCCCGATTGCTTTAGCGGCCGGGGCGGGGGGAGCCGCCGGCGGCCAGGCGCATCAGGTCGGTGTTGAGGTTGATGGCGGGCTCGTGGTCATCCGGCCGGGGCGGGGCGGAACTGGCGAACTCGTGCTGGTAGCTGTCCCAGGCCTCGTCGCGGACGGCGCGGGCGAAGCCGCTCTCCATGAGCAGGATCAGCTCGCGGGCGGCCCGCTCGGTGCGCTGGTTCAGGGCTGGGTCGGCCCAGTCTTCGGGGGCGGCGAACAGCGAGGTCGGCACGGGCAGGGCCCGCAGGTAGGCGAACAGCGGGCGCAGCTGGTCGTCGGCGACCAGGGCGTGCCGGGCGGTGCCGGCCGTGGCGGCCAGGATCACCGGCTTGCCGATCAGCAGGTCGTTGTCGAGCAGGTCGAAGAACGACTTGAACAGGCCACTGGCCCCAGCCTTGTACACGGGGGTGCTGACGACCAGGCCGTCGGCCGCGGCCAGGGCGTCGATCGCCTGGCGCAGCCGGGGCGTGATCAGCTGGGACACGGTCGCGTTGGCGATGTCGGCGGCCAGCTCGCGCAGCTCGATCACGGTCGTGGTCACGGCCTGACCGCGGCGGGCGGCCAGGTCGACGGTGCGCTCGGCGATGCGGTCGGCCAGCAGCCGGGTTGAGGACGGGTCGCTGGTTCCGGCGCTGACCAACGCGAGCTGGAAGGTATCGGTCACTTCGGATCCTTGTCGTGGGCAGCGGCCAGCTTGCGGCACAAGGCCTCGAGCTGGCCGAGTTCGTCGTGGGTGAGGCCGGCCGTCATGGCCCGGGCCACAGTGCGGGCGTGGCCCCGGCCGACCTGCTGCTGCACGGCCCGGCCGGCCAGGGTGAGCGAGAGCCGGACGCCACGGCCGTCGGCCGGGTCGGTGCAGCGGTCGACCAGGCCGCGCTCGGCCAGCCGGTCGACCAGCCGGGACAGGGCGGGCTGGCTGAGCAGCACGTGCCGGTTCAGCTCGGACAGCCGCACCGGGGCCGGGCACTTGGACAGGGTGTAGAGCACGTCGTACTCGCGCATCGACACCTCGTCCCAGCGGTCCTCGGCGCTGAACTGGCGCATCAGCGTGCCGTAGGCGGCCAGCAGTTCCTCCCAGGCCTGGTTGGCCAGGGCCGGCTGGGTGGTGATCATGCCGCGGTGTCCTCAGCGTCCTGGTAGGGCGAGCCGCCGGTGACGTTGTCACCCCGGTTGGCGTTGGGCCGTGGCTGGCGCGGCGCCCCGGTGCCGTACCTGGCCTGGACCAGGCT
>DASXJM010000539.1:0-3196 GCA_036497405.1 Streptosporangiaceae bacterium
GGTCCTGCACCTGCCCGGTCCGGCCGCGCCGGTCCGGTACACGGTGACGGCCGGGGACACCCTGTCGGCGATCGCGGCCCGGTTCGAGGTCCGGGGTGGCTGGCCCGCGCTGTACGCGGCCAACCGGTCGGTCGTCGGCCCTGACCCCGGCGCCATCAACGCCGGGACCAGACTCACCATCCCCGGTTCGGCCCCGCCGCCCGCGAGCGGGTCAGCGCCCGGCTCGCCAGCACCGGGCCAGGCCAATCCGAAGCCCACGGGCCCGGCTCCGTCCGCGGTCCCGTCCGCTCCGGCCACCGCTCACCCGGCGCCACCACCACCGCGGCCGCACGCCAGTACCGGCATGCCGTCCTGGCTGAAGACCCTGCTGCTGGCCGTCGGCCTGCTCGCGGTGGTCATCTTTGCCGCCGAACCACTCCTGGTCGCTCGCCGTCGTCGGCGCCGCCGGATCGTTCCGACGCCGCCCCCAGCCGCCCCGGCCAGCCCGGTCCCGCCGGACGCCCCGGCCGGCCAGGCCCACCAGACCCGTACCGACCCGGCCCGTCCCTATCGGGCCAGCTCCGCTCCGGAGGCTCCCCTCATGCCTGTCCCCACCCGCCCGCAAGCTGACCAGGATCGCCTCGCCCCGGCCCGTATCGTCGTGGCCGATCATGACCGGCTCGTCATCACCCGGAACAAGCACGATGACACCATCTGCGTGCTGCGGCCGCCGGGGGAGGACCCGGCCGACATCCTGCGCGTCGCCCGTCTGGTCCTGCCCGAAGGCCACTACGGGACGCTCGCCGAACAGCTCGGCCTGCCCGCCAGCTGGCCGATGAACCAGTGACGTGATCGAGCGTTCAACCAGGCCGCAACCTGGTGCAATTGGAACGAAGGCCTCGCGCGCTGGGCGTGGTGTGCGAGGCCTCGGGGCTGGGGGCAAGCGGCCTGGCCCCGGGATGCTCAGGAGCCGGGGCGGTCCGGGGTCGCCTTCTTGCGCAGCGACTCGACCAGGGCGGCGACGTGCTGTCGGTCCTCAGCCGTCAGTTCGTCGATGCTGGCGATCAGCAGGTCCCGCTCCGGGTCACCGGCCGAGCCCGAGGCGGCCGCTTCCGGGCCGCCCGGTCCCGCGCTACCCGGTTCGTCGTCGTAATAGTGCAGGCCGGTGGACTCGGCAGCGGCGGACCGGATCACCGAGACCGGCAGGTCCAGTCCCCAGGCCAGGCCGTTCAGCGTGGCCGGGCGGGGCGGCCGGGCCAGGTTGCGGGTCGTGGCCAGGGTGTAGACCGTCGACCGGGGCAGCCCGCCGCGCTTGGCCACGTCGCCGTAGGACCAGCCCTGCGTCTCGAGGCGCTGGCGGATGAGCCGCTGCAAAGGGTTCAGGCCCTGGGCCGGCCCTCCGGCCTCCCGGGCGCCCCCAGACTCCCGCGCCGCGCCTCCGGGCGGTGCCGGCTCCCCGGCCTCCTGCGTTCGCCCAAGAGGCTCCTGCGCTGGGCCGATGGGCTCCTGCGTGACCGCCACCTACTCACCTCCGCCCGCCGGAAACGCCTGTGTGGCAAGTGAAATTGCACGGCAGGCTCTTGCGTCCCGGTCCCCAAACGTATACTGTTCGGTGGTGACCGAACAAATTGTACGCTAAAGAGCGTACAACCATGGACCGCCCTGAGGAGGCGCCATGTCGAATGTACCCGCAGTGACCATGGACGAGCTGGAGCTCGAGTCCGCTGAGCTGCTGCCGAACCGCGAGACGCTGTGCTGTCACCCCTGTTACGACCCCTGTGGCGGCCTGTCGGTGTCCGTCTGCGTCTCGATCAACCTCTGCCTGTAAAGGCCATCTGATCGAAGCCCCGCTGTGCAACGGGAGGGGTTTGCACAGCGGCTGGGAGGCCGCCCGCCCCCCGTCGGGCGGCCTCCCTTTCACCCCTCCAGTGCGCTAGGGGAGGGGCGGACCGATGACCCTGGCCCCCGGGCACCTGCACCCTGGTGGCGACACCCCCGGCCTGCTGCCGGGTCAGGTGCCCGGGTCCTCCGAGCCGCTACCGCAGCCGCAGCCGCCCCGGCTGGCCGATGGGATCGAACTGCTCGGCGCCTACCAGGACTCCGGTTACGATCAGCCCCCGTCCCTGGTCCGGCGGCCCGACGGGCAGGTCATCCAGGTGTCGGCGCTGCTGTACCGGGTGATCGGCCAGATCGACGGTGTCCGGGGCTCGGCCGCCATCGCCGCGGCGGTCACCGCCGAGCTGGGCCGGTCGCTGACCGCGGACCAGGTCCGTTTCCTGGTCACCGCCAAGCTGATGCCGTTGGGCATCGTCGCGGCTCCGGGGGCCCCGGCGGTCGCGCCCCGGGCCAATCCCCTGCTGGCGCTGCGAGCGCGGGGCACCCTGCTCCCCGAATCGGCCGCCAACGCGATCGGCGCCATGTTGCGGCCGCTGTTCCGGTGGCCGATGGTGGCGGCGGTGATCGTCGCCATGCTGGCCGTCGACTACTGGCTTTTGTTCGTGCACGGGCTGGGCTCGGGTCTCTCGCAGCTGCTGCGGGACCCGATCAGCCTGCTCATCGTGCTCGGCCTGTCTGTGCTGTCGACCATGTTCCACGAGTGCGGCCACGCCAGCGGCTGCCGCTGCGGGGGCGGCCGTTCGGGCGTGATCGGCTTCGGCATCTACCTGATCTGGCCGTCGTTCTTCACCGACGTCACCGACTCCTACCGCCTCAACCGCGCGGGCCGGCTGCGGACGGACCTGGGTGGTGTCTACTTCAACCTGATCTTCATGCTGGGGCTGGCCGGCGTCTACGCCGCCACCTCGGCCGAGATCCTGCTGCTGGTCATCGCGGTCACGCACCTGGAGATGCTGCAGCAACTGCTGCCGTTCGTCCGCTACGACGGCTACTTCATTCTCAGCGACCTGGTCGGGGTGCCGGACCTGTTCGCGCGGGTGCTCCCGATCCTGCGCAGCGTCACCGGCCGCGGGCCCCAGGATCCCCGCGTCACCGGCCTGCGGCGGCGGAGCCGGATCGTGGTCACCGCCTGGGTGCTGACCATGGTCCCATTGCTGCTGGGCGGCCTGGGCTATCTGCTGCTGTACCTGCCCCGGATCAACCGGGCGCTGTGGCTGTCCGCGCGCCGCCAGGCGGACCTGCTGTCCGCGGCCGCCAGCGCCCACCGCTACGCGCCGGTCCTGGTCGACAGCGTCGGCATCGCGCTGCTGACCCTGGCCAT